>JACMJD010000600.1 GCA_014380825.1 Phycisphaerae bacterium
CGAAGAGGACGAGCAAGGCGACGAAGAATAACCTTGCTGCATTGACTTTGACAAATACGGGGTCGTCGCTGACGCAAGTCGGCAACGACCCCGGTTTCATTCGCGAATGGGGCTTCTATTCAAGCGCCCGTTCGAATGCTGAGCCGACTCTGATCCGGAAGTCACTGCCGTTTCCACATGTGCACGGTCGTTCAGACTCGCGGTTTTTCGAGGATGTAAGTATCGACGGTGTAGGGTCCTGGCTCTAGCCGCACATCGAGCCACTTGAGGTCATCCGCATTGCCGGCAAACGCGGAGTCGAACAGACGGAGATAGGGCTCGTCACATGTCCAATCGAGCGTCTCATCCGCTGGTTTCTTATCGTCGAGTGAGTTCGCAGCCGCGAACAGATCGTCTTCAGAATCTGCCGCCCGCCGCGCACCAGCATGGGTGGCCGCTGGGGTGCGTCGCAAAGTAAGTGATGTTCGGCTCCTCGCCGACGACTACGACCATTCCACCGCCAACCTGAAGCGCGCCCAGCCAACGTCTCAGCGCACAACCGCGCCCGTAGTCGTGCGATTGGTCCGAGGATCGACGCTTGGGTCCAAGGGCACGCCCCTTTAGTTCGATAGCAGCGAATTCAGAACGAGAACCAATGGCCCGCCGTTGCTGTCGATGCTCGGTCGCCCCGCCATCGTTCAATCTCCGCTCTCCAGTATCGCCATAAAGGCTTCCTGCGGAATGTCGACTGATCCCACGCGCTTCATGCGCTTCTTGCCTTCCTTCTGTTTCTCCAGCAGCTTGCGCTTTCGCGTGACGTCGCCGCCGTAGCACTTTGCGGTGACGTTTTTGCCGACGGACTTGATCGTCTCTCTTGCCACGATCTTCCCGCCGATCGCCGCTTGCAGCGGGATCTCAAACAAGTGCTTGGAGATTTCTTCCTTGAGTCGCAGCAACAGCTTTCGGCCGCGCGCTTCGGAGTGGTCTTTGTGGACGATCACGCTCAGCGCATCCACGCGATCGCCGTTCACCAGGATGTCGAGCTTCACGAGATCGCCATGACGGAACGCCAGAAAATCGAAGTCCATCGTGCCATAACCCTTGGTTGCACTCTTCAGGCGATCGTAGAAATCGTAGATCACCTCGGCCAGCGGCATTTCGTATTGCAGCATGACGCGCGTCGTGCCGATGTATTCAGTCTTCTTGTACAGGCCGCGGCGGTCTTCGCAGAGCTTCATCAAGTTGCCCACCGCGTCGGCGGGCAGGATCAGGTTCATCAGGATGTACGGCTCGCGAATCTCCTCGACTTGCGTCGGGTTCGGTAATTCGCTCGGACTGTCGATGCGCGTGACCTTGCCGTCAGTCGTCAGGATCTCATACGTCACTGTCGGCGCGGTCTGGATCATTTGAATGTGAAACTCACGCTCCAGCCGCTCCTGAATGATCTCCATGTGCAGCAGTCCCAGAAACCCGCAACGAAAACCGAAGCCCAGCGCATCGTTGCTCTCGGGTTCGAAGCTGAACGAGCTGTCATTGAGCGATAATCGATCCATCGCATCGCGCAATTCATCGTATTGCGTGTCGCCGGATGGGTAGAAATCGCAATACACCATCTGCTGACTGGGCTTGTACCCAGGCAGCGGCTCGATGGGCGGATTCGCGGCGTCGGTGACCGTGTCGCCAATGCGGACATCGTGCAGATCTTTGATGGCTGCCACGATGAAACCGACCTCGCCGGTGCCGATCGTTTCAACCTGCTTCGGGCGAGGCATCAGTTTGCCCAGGTCCGTGATCTGGTAGACCTTGTCCGTGCCGATAAAGCGAATCTTCTGCCCTTTTTTCAATTCGCCGTCAACGACGCGGACATACGTGATGACGCCGCGATAGTCGTCGTAGATGGAATCGAAGATTAGCGCTCGCGTCGCATCGTTCGATTTCCCGCGCGGCGGCGGAAGCTGGTCGCACAGCTTGGTGATCAGCTCGTCGATGCCCTGCCCAGTCTTGGCGCTGACGAGGATCGCATCCTCGGCGGGGAAGCCGAGCACCTGCTCAATTTCTTCTGCCACACGCACCGCATCGGCGCTGGGCAGATCGATCTTGTTGATCACCGGAATGATCTCCAGCCCCACTTCGATGGCCGCGTACGCGTTGGCGACAGTTTGGGCTTGAACGCCCTGCGTGGCGTCGACGACCAGGATCGCGCCTTCGCACGCCTGCAATGCCTTCTGCACTTCGTAGTGAAAATCGACGTGGCCGGGGGTGTCGATGAAGTTCAGCATGAACTTCTCGGGCTTGTCGGCGCCCCGCGGCGTGTACTCGTGGAAGACGGTGACGGCGGTCGCCTTGATGGTGATGCCGCGCTCGCGCTCCAGGTCCATGTCGTCGAGGATCTGGTCCTTAAATTCGCGCTCGGTGATCGCCCCAGCCCGCATGAGCAGCCGATCGGAGAGCGTGCTCTTGCCGTGATCGATGTGGGCGATGATCGAGAAATTGCGGATCTGCATGCAGCGCTGCTTTGGTGCGGGACTCAGGGTCGGGAAGCCTTCCTTCAGGGCAGAACGGACATTTTACGC
>JACMJD010000601.1 GCA_014380825.1 Phycisphaerae bacterium
AATGGCCAAATGACGTCTTCGTCAACGGTGCGAAGGTCTCCGGCATTATGCTGGATTCCGGCTCGCTACAGTGTGGGCAAACTTGGGTCGCGCTCGCGTTTGGCGTGAACCTCGCCGATTCGCCAGAGAACATCGATCAAGCCACGATTTCCCTGCGCGATCTTTTGCCACCCGACGCACCAGCGCCTGAGCCGCTCGCATTCCTCGCCTCGCTTCGCCCGAGGCTTGGAGAGTGGTCGGCGCGCATCATAACCGACGGCTTCGACCCACTGCGGCGCGCCTGGTTGCAACGTGCTTACGGCATGGGCCAAGAAGCGCGCGTCGTGCAGGGCGAGATCACATTGGAAGGCCGCATCGCGGGCCTTTCGCCGCGCGGTGAGCTTGAACTCGACACTGTTTCTGGCCGCCGCCTGATCGCGGCAGGCGACGTTTTCCTGTCAAAGGCCGCCTAATGCTTCTCGCTATCGACGTCGGTAACACCAACACGAAGTTCGCCATCTGGGACGGCCAAACGTGGCGCGCGCAATGGCGCGCCTCCACCGACACCACGCGCACGGCCGACGAATACGCGCCGTGGCTCCATAACATCATGGCGCTGAACAAGCTCGCCTTCTCAGATATCAGTGCCTGCATCATCTCGACCGTCGTACCGCAAGCGCTCTTCAATCTGCGCAATCTCTCACGCCGCTACATTGGCTCAGAGCCAATGGTGATCGGTGAGGATGGGCTAAAGCTTGGGATCGAAGTTCGTATCGATAAGCCAAATGAAGCAGGCGCGGATCGTCTCGTAAACGCCGTCGGGGCGTTCATCGCCTATGGCGGGCCTGCCATTGTCGTGGACAGCGGCACCGCCACCACGTTTGACATTGTCGCCGCTGATGGCGCCTTTGAAGGCGGCATCATCCTTCCCGGGATCAACCTTTCGCTCCAGGCGTTGCACGAGCATGCGGCGCGGCTTCCGCGTGTGGAAATCCGCGACCCTGGTGGGGTGATCGGCAAGGATACAGTCACTGCAATGCAGTCCGGCATCTATTGGGGATCGATCGACATGATCGAGGGCCTATGCCGCCGCATCCGCGAAGAGTACGGCAAGCCGATGAAAACCATTGCAACTGGCGGCGTCGCCTCGCTCTTTGAGGGCGCGTTCCCAACAATTGATCACTTCGACCAAGATCTGACCTCGCGCGGTCTACTTGAAATCTTCCGCCGGAATGGCGGCAAGCTTTGAAGAAACCAAACCCCGACGACGAACTCGTCTTCCTGCCGCTCGGCGGCTCGGGCGAGATCGGCATGAATTTGAACGCCTACGGTTACGGGCCGCCTGACGCGCGCAAATGGATCATCGTTGATATCGGCGTCACCTTCGGTCGCGAGGATACCACACCCGGCGTTGATCTCATTTTACCGGATCCAAGTTATCTTGAAGAGCACAAGGACGACATCATCGCGATCGTGCTCACGCACGCGCACGAAGATCACATCGGCGCCCTGGGCTGGCTCTGGCCGCGCTTTCCGGTCCCGGTTTACGCGACGCCGTTCACTGCCGCGCTCGTTCGCGAAAAATTGCGGGAGCGCGGTTTGCTCGAACGCGTGTCGCTCACCGAAATTCCACTAAAGGGCCAACTGACGCTTGGTCCGTTCGAGATTGATTTCGTCACGCTGACGCATTCGATCCCCGAACCCAACGGTCTCGCAATCCGCACGCCGTTAGGCCTCATTTGGCACACCGGCGATTGGAAGATCGATCCCGATCCGTTGATCGGCGAAACTACTGACGAAGCTAAACTTCGCGCCATGGCCGACGAGGGCATCCTCGCGATGGTCTGCGACAGCACCAACGTGTTCGTCGAAGGCACGGCAGGCTCGGAAGCCGAAGTGCGCGTGAAACTCACCGAAGTCATCAAGAACTGCACCGGCAAAGTCGCCGTCACGGCATTCGCATCAAATGTCGCGCGCGTTGAAACCGCATTGAAAGCCGCGCGGGCCGCAGGCCGGACCCCGTGTATGGTTGGGCGCTCAATGCACCGCATCTACGCCGCCGCACAAAGTGTTGGCCTCCTGCAAGATGTCCCTCAAGTGATCGACGAGGACGAAGCGCGCGATCTGCCGGACGAGAACGTGCTTTATCTCTGCACTGGCAGCCAAGGAGAGGCGCGCGCCGCGCTTTCGCGCATCGCCCGCGGCGAACACCGCAATGTCGTGCTGCGACGTGGTGATACCGTGATTTTTTCGTCCCGCGTCATCCCCGGCAACGAGACGGCGATCCATCAGCTTTACGATCAATTTCTTGAACGCGGCGTCGAACTGATCACCGCTGACACCGAGCACCTGATCCACGTCTCCGGCCACCCGGCGCGCGATGAACTGACACAAATGTATGCCTGGGCGCGTCCGAAGATTGCGGTGCCAGTGCACGGTGAAGCGCGCCATATCCGCGAGCACGTGAAGCTCGCCCAATCGCTGCAAGTCCCGGAAACTGTTGCGCCCAAAAACGGCGATCTCATTCGCCTGGCGCCTGGCCCGGCGACCATTATCGATGAAGTGCCGTCCGGCCGGCTCTATGTTGATGGCAACGTCATCGTCGACACCGAAGATGACTCAATCCGCGATCGCAAGCGCCTCGCGGCCGAAGGTGCAGTGAACGTCGCGTTCGCCCTAAACGGGAAAAACGCAATCGTCGCAGGACCCAATGTCTCGGTGCGTGGTCTCACCATGGCGGATGAGGACGATCTAGAGATCGCGCTCGAGGAGCTCGAAGACACCGCAAAAGCCGCGTTCAACAAGCTCAAGAGTGGTGACCGCAGCGACGACGACGCGGTCGAGGCGAGTGTTATGCGTGCGGTACGCAAAGCCGCAGAACGCCTCTGGAAGAAGCGCCCGCTTGTCGACGTAACGGTTTTACGCCTCTAAGCTCTGTGCGGGGATTTGGAGTAGGGCCATGATCGGCAGGTTGAATCACGTGGGCATTGCTGTGCCTTCGATCGACGCGGCGAAAGCAACGTATCGCGATCTCTATGGCGTCCCCGAGAGCGAGATGACCGAGACACGTGAGCTGGAAACGCAAGGCGTGAAGTTCGCGTTCGTGAACATCGCCAACAGCCAGATCGAGTTGATCGAGCCGTTGGGCGAGCAAAGTCCGATCCGGAAATTCCTGGAGAAGAACCCCAAGGGCGGTCAGCATCATATCTGTTTCGAAGTCGCCGATATTTACGCGGCCCGCGATGAGATGGTCGTTCGCGGCGCACGCGTCCTCAACGAACCGCGCATCGGTGCGCACGGCACGCCGATCATCTTCATCGACCCGAAGAACTCAGACGGCGTTCTCATTGAACTGATGGAGTCGCCGAAAGGCGCGCACGGATGAGCTGGCTCCTCGGCATCGCCATCTACATGATCACGTGGTGGCTCTCATTTTTCGTGATGCTGCCAATGGGCGCCCAGAGCTCCCATGAGGCGGGCGAGGAAACCGTTCCGGGCGCCGAGCGTGGTGCGCCAAAAGTCCACAATCTGCGCTTTAAGGCGCTCGTGGCGGCCGGCATTGCCGCGGTGGTGTGGCTGGGCATCTTCTGGGCGATTTCCATCGATCTTTGGCAGATGCGGGCTCATTAGGCCGCGTTGCGGGGTGGCCCGGCGCAGTTTATCCAGACGCCCGAAAGGACCACTCAGCCATGCATGCGCTTAAGGTCACGCGCGCCGAAGATTTTCCCGAATGGTATCAGGCCGTCGTCCGTGATGCGGACTTGGCGGAACTGTCGCCAACGCGCGGGTGCATGATCATCAAGCCGTGGGGCTATGGCATCTGGGAGCGGATCCAGGGCGAGCTTGACCGCCGCATCAAAGAGAGCGGTCACGACAATTACTATTTCCCGCTCCTGATCCCCTTGAGCTTCATCGCCAAGGAAGCCGATCACGTCGAAGGCTTCGCCAAGGAGATGGCTGTTGTCACGCACCATCGCTTGAAGAAAATCGACGGCGCGTTGAAGCCTGATCCGGAAGCGGAATTGGCCGAACCTTTTATTATCCGACCGACGTCGGAGACGATCATAGGCGACGCGTTCAGCCGTTGGGTGAAATCGTATCGCGACCTGCCGCTGAAGCTAAACCAGTGGGCCAACGTGATGCGCT
>JACMJD010000602.1 GCA_014380825.1 Phycisphaerae bacterium
CCGCGTACTCGAATGCGAAGCGGGCGATCCGCTCGGACGCGTAGCGGGTGATTATCTTGATCGCCTCCGCGGCGTCGCGGCCGACCCGGTGCTCGATTCCCCCGTAAAGGTCCTCCGTGTTCTCGCGCACGATGACGAGGTCGACGTTCTCGTAACGCGACTTGACGCCGGCGAGCGACCGCACCGGCCGGATAGCGGCGTATAGCCCGAGCTTCTGGCGGAGCTGCACGTTGACGCTTTTGAACCCTTTGCCGACCGGCGTGCTACCGAATCGCGCGCTACGCGTTCAAGTACGCGATGGCACGCAAGAGGCGCAAGGTGACGGTGTTCCACAAGGCGAACATCATGAAGCTGTCCGATGGCGTGTTCCTCAATTGCTCGCGAAAGGTACACGAGGACGAATATCCGAACATCGAATACGAAGAGCTGATCATCGACGCCGGCTGCATGAAGCTGGTGCAGGACCCGGCCCGCATGGATGTGCTGCTGATGGAAAATCTCTACGGCGACCTGGTCAGCGACCTGTGCGCCGGATTGGTGGGCGGACTTGGCGTTGTGCCCGGCAGCAACATCGGCGAAGAAGCCGCCGTGTTCGAGGCCGTTCACGGCAGCGCGCCCGATCTGGCCGGCAAGGGCCTGGCGAACCCGCTGGCGTGCATCATGTGCAGCGAGATGATGCTCACCCATCTGCACGAAGACAAAATCGCCGCCAAGATCCGCGCCGCTTATGACACGGTGCTGGCCGAAGGCAAGAGTCTCACGCGCGACCTGGGCGGCGAAGCCAACACCGAGCAGTTCACCGATGCCATCGTGGCGCGCTTGAAGTGATCTTTGCTGATCCTCCTGAGTTGACGATTGACCAGTATCGGCGTCAGCGGCGCGATGTTGGCCGCGATTCCTGCATCGACGTCTCGATCCCAGTTTGACGGAATCGATTCACCAAGCTGGCGCGCGATCCATCGCACGACATCTCGCGTCGCATGATCGTGTCGCACGGCGAAGAACTTGTCGATGCCGTCTCCGAAGATCCAAATACGGGGGCGACGTTTGTACAGGCGAACATGCCACACGTCGAAGTCAATCGCTTCTTCTGCGGGTAGACGCACCGGCCCGGGCATCTTCAACAGCTCGAAGCTCTTCCATCGACGGGCCAGGTCGGCGCGATCGAGTTGCGGACGGGGTTGTGCTGAGCCCTCGAACGGAACTCCGTACAGCTCGGCCACAGTTTGATCAATACACACTTCGAGCTTCGCCAGTTCGCGATGCAGTTCGAGGAAAACATCCGGCGATTGAAGTGGCGCGACGAAATCCGGCGAGGTTTCGTCGAACTGATCGAGCTGTCGCGTCAGCTCGATCGCGCGAAGCACATCCGCTCGCAGCGCGTCCCCCGATCCGCGCGGGATCGGCAGCTCGCGCAAATCGCCCACTTGGAAATTCACTGTGGGATTGATGGCCGCGAGTAATTGTCGCGCGACCGTCGAATTCAGAATCGCCAGAATCGTCGGCACGTCCGCGGGAAATAGCGACGAACCGGCGACATCGAAGATCGCGCCGGCATCCAGTCGTCGCGCGCTGAACCGGCCACTCGTGAGATACGAATACGTGATTCCGGGCTTGAAGTAATGCTGCGCATTCTTCGCCACCCATTGCCATTGGCCATCGAGGTACGGATATCTGGCGACGATCGACGCTTTGATCTCCGCGCCATCATCTCGCCAGTTCACGCGATGGTTCGGCGATTCGTGCCACCGTCGCGATCGGCCGGATTTCACGTATGGAAACCACGTGTCGGGCGATGCGCGACACGGGGCGTCTGCGCCCGTTTCCACCTCCCACCAGAATCGCACGAATCGCGCGTTGTCCGTCGTCGCCAGCCCTTGCCGCGGCGGTGCGATGCCGCCGAGGCTGGGTAACGATGTGAACAAATTACGCTGACGCGCCGTCAACCAGTAGCACCAGGCGCCGCGTGGCGACGTCCGGAGATTTCGTTGCGGCAGCCGATGAATCGACGCACCGCGAGCGAGCGCCGCCTGCTTGTCGGGCTCATCGACCAGTCGAACTGCCGCGACCGTCTGCATATCTCGATGTGACGCGTCAGGTTCGCGTCGCAGCACGAACGCCGCCGTCTGCAACGTGCCGGGGTTTCCGATGTCGAACAAACCGGGGCCGAAATGTGCGATGGATTCGATCGCGGTTCGCCGGTCGATCGTCGCTCGAAGTGATTCGAACGACGAAGTGAACATGAACGAGTGCATCGTCAGCATCGCCGCACGCCCGCCGACGTCGAGCAGGTCAATCGCTCGCTCGATGAAGCAGGCGTACTGATCGCGCCACGCGTTTGGGTAGCGCCTCTTCAATTGAGCTACGGTCTCGCGCGGCAAGTTTCGAGCAGACAAATACGGTGGATTTGTCGCGACGACGTCGAACTTCTGTAAGCACGGGTCAAATAGAGAGTCCCTGTGCAAAAGATTGAACCGCCGCTTGCGGCGTCGCAGATCAGACAATTTGAGCTGCAAGCTCTCCGCAGCAAACTCCAGCGCAACCGGATCGATATCAGTCCCGAACAAATTGTGCTCGACGATCGATTCGTCTATCTCGTGAGTCGATCGCGACGAATCCTCCTCCCGATACATCTCCCGCAACATCTCGATCGCGACAATTCCGAAGTTCATCGTCCCGCACGCCGGATCGAGCACGCGAATCGTTTGCACAGATCGTGGTTCGCGTGTTTGCGACGCGGGTGGATCGATCAACCATTTCCACTTCTTCCTCAGCCGCGAGCGCGGATGCATCTCCAGCCACAGTTTCCCGAGCGAATTCTGCAGCAGAAACTCCACCAACCATCGCGGCGTGAACAACTGCGTGACCGTTGGAATCTCATCGACGCTGAACTTTCGCTTCTGCGCCGTCGTCGCGCGATACGCCGCCTCCAGCGCCGGCGCCGCCAGCGCCTGGCTGATCACGGCCAGCGCATCGTCATGTTGAAGCAGCTTGCGGAGTTTGGGATCAGCCAGCATGCGCTGCGCGATTGGACACGCATCGCGCGGGTGGCCGCGCACGATGTGCATTGCGTCGACCGCGGCCCGCAGGATTCCGCGACGATCCGTATCGCGCATTTCACCCACGATCTTCCTTACGTGCCCGGCGATTTTGCGGCCTTGCATTTCCATTGCGATCGCGATCTGTATCATGACCCGCACGGGAAAAATAGACGTGAACCTCTTCGAAGCAAAACATCTGGCCAACGACCTGCTGAAGCAGCACGGGCTATCCGACTGGACCTTCCGCTTCGATCACGCGCGCCGGCGATTCGGATCGTGCCAGTGGAAGCGGAAGGTGATCACGCTCTCGCGCCCGCTGACGCTGCTGAACGGCCTGGACCAGGTGCGCGACACGATCTTGCACGAAATCGCGCACGCGCTCACGCCCGGCGACAATCACGGCGCGAAATGGAAGCAGGCGTGTCGCAGAATCGGCGCCAAGCCGGCGCGATGTTTCACGACGGATGAAGTGATCGCCCCGCCGCGGCGTGATGCGCCGTTTCAGATAGGCTGTGCGAAATGTCTCTGGTGGGTCGACCGCCGCCGCCTCGCATGCCGGCAGCTCGTCTGCACAAAATGCCGCTCGCCGGTCATCTATCGTGACCGCGCATCAGGCAAGCAATACAGCTTCCATCGCAGCAAAGGTTTTCAACTCGTCTGAACTACTTCACCACCACCGTCAGTGGCACGCGCAGCACCATGTCCTGGCCATCGCGCTGGAAGCGCACGTTTATCGGAGTGCCGTTGCGCTCGATCAGGTCGCGCTGAATGTAAGTGAAACGCTCGATGGGAAATCCGTTGATCGATCGCACGCGATCATCCGTCCGCAAACCGCCGCGCTGCGCGGCGCTGCCGTCGACGACTTCGATCTTGCCTTTCTTGTCGACGAATTCGAATCCCAGTCGCATGATCGCCGGCGATTCGATCGGAGCGGTCGTCGCACGGCTGAGCCGCACGCGGTTGTTCTTCTGGTCGATCGTCATCACGAAATGCCGCAGGAAGTCGGCCCCGAGATATTCACGATCGTCGTCATGCGAGACCGAGATGATTGGTTTGGGAAATGTGTACTGCCCCACGACCGCGTTCCCATCCATCCGGCCGATCTTCGATATGCCTTCGCCGATGAACCCGACGACTTTGTCGCCTTCGACCGGCGTGCTCGCCCAGCGCATCGCCAGCAATCGATATCGCGACAACAGCAGGCCGTCGCCGGTATGACCGGTGTCGAGCGTCAGCCACGCTTGTTCGTTCATGATCGTCACGGGAATCAGCAGGGCGCCGGCTTCATCGCGATTGAGATCCAATACATCGCGACCATTCGACGGCGGCAACGCGCCGCGCTCGAGGATCAGCCGCCGGCGCGGATAATCGATTGTCAGCAGCACATCGCGAAATACCGGCCGCGCAAGCACCAGATCGAGCCGCTCGCTGATCGACTCGAGCGATTTGAAATCCTCAACCACGGCATCAAAATTTTCGAGCTCCGCCCCGTTGAACTTCAACGCCGTCAATTTCGCCACGTCAGGCGTGTTCTTGGTCTGCTTGAACGAATCACGCAAATGCAGCTCGCCGACGTTCCGCACGTCGAGCCGGTGCGACTTGGCATATTTCGAAGTGACGATGCTCGCCGCCGCCCCGGTGTCGATGATCGCCAGCGTCTGCTGCATCTCCGCTTCGTCATTGTTGGTCGACCGCTCGACGACGATCGTCGGCAACCCATGCGAAGGAAAATCCACCGGCATCTCGACGCGATCGTCCACCAGCTTCACATTGGCAGGCGACCAAACCGGCAGCTTGCCGGCGCAGCCGGTGAACAGCGCGGCACATAAGATCAGGCACAATCTGAGATGCATGGCAGTTTCGGTCTCGTGCATACACGGACGCTTGAAGTAGGATGATCGTACTGTCCCTTAAGAAATCAATCCGATCCATGAATTAATGACGACTCGTCCACTCGTCGCAATATTGGAAGGCCATTGTGAAGAAAGCAGCGAGGAGAGCAATTACGCTCGCCGTAATAGAATCGAGGATGTCCCGCGCA
>JACMJD010000603.1 GCA_014380825.1 Phycisphaerae bacterium
CGCCGTCCCGGTGATCAACAAAGTGTCGGCCGGTTATCCAAAAGATTTCACGGATCTCGCATATCCGCCGCAGGTCGCGGACGATTACGTCGGCTGCCCCGACGTCCAGGACAAAGACGCCTTCGCCGCCCGCGTGCACGGCGATTCGATGACCCCCAAATATCGCCCTGGCGACATCGTGATCTTCTCGCCCGCGCTCTCCCCGAAAAGCGGCGATGATTGTTTCGTCCGATTCGAAGATGCCCAAACGACATTCAAGCGCGTGTTTTTCGAGAACGACGAAATGCAGGTTCCGGTGATCCGGCTTCAGCCGCGAAATGAAAAATACCGAGCCCAGGTGATCCCAGCCGAGCAGATCACGGGTTTGTATAAGGCGGTTTATAAATATCAGAGCGTTGAGGAGTAATCTCCCCTCCCTGGAAGGGAGGGGCAGGGGGGAGGGTTGAAGCGTCTCGCGTGAGTGACGCTTCGGCTACGGGACCGGGCAATGACGACTCACGCTTCGATCCTCCCCCAACCCCTCCCTTCCAGGGAGGGGAGTGAACTCAGAAGTCTCTTCGACAAAAGATCAACGCCGCCAGCGACAGCATCACGCCTTCGAAGATCAGCGAAGTTCCGATCACCCAGAACAACGAACGGCGGTTGAAATCCTTGACCATGCGCACCTGGGCCTGCTCAGTGAGCACGCGGTCGCGTTCATGTTCGCGACGTCGGTTGCTTTTTTCGTCGCCATTGCTGGTTGACGGGACGATGACCGTATCGTCCACGTTCTCCTCGGTGCTCTGATGCCGGATGTCCGCGTATTTTTCCAGGCTGCGACTGAGCAACGACACCGTCTCGGTTGTCTTGGGCAAGACGGATTTGATCCCGAGTGCCAGGCGGTGCCAGAAGATCAGCGGGTTGGTGAAATCCGCTTTCTGTTTGCGCACGTCCTCAAGCTGTTTCTTTGCTTCAGCGATCGCCTCGTTTGGCTTGCTGATCTCGCGCTGCGCAATCAGCGCGCGCCCCCATTTGACCAGAAAGCTGTCGTTCGACGTGTCGGCCTGTTCCGTCGTGGGCTCGGTCGTCGCCGGCGGAGTCGTGGGCACCGGTGTCTGTGCCGCTTTCGTGGCCGGCTGCGTGCTGGCGGATTCGAGCCGCGTGATCTTCTTTTCCAGCGCGACGATCTGGCGATCGTACATCACCGCCTCCTGTTCATTGCGAAGCTTGAACAGCAGCAACGATGCTTCGGTCGTATGAATGACCCAGATAAAACACCACGCCAGCAGCGTCAGCAGCAGGGCCGCAAGCGTGCTGCGCGTCCAGATGCCGAACAATGCGCAGATCGAATACAGGTAACTGAAGAACAGCAGCATGATCGGGATCGCCAAGAATAATCCCCACAGCCACGCGCCGGCGCGGAATCCCAGAACCAAAAACGATGCCAGCGTGAACACGCCCACCTGAAGTGCGACGAACAACAGCGCGGACAAATATTTCGTCAGGAACAAGCGCAAGCGCGAGATCGGCTTGCTCAGGTACAGGTCGATCGATCCGCCGGTCAGCATGTCCGGGAAAATTCCCGCGGTGGAGATCAGCGCCAGGATCGTCGCCAGCCAGCTCAACCAGAACCCGACACCCGCCGAGTCGAAGATCATTTTGTAAAAGTCAGCCCGCGGCATGATCGTGGTGTTGAACGGGATCGGCAGGCTGAAACCGAAGATGTACAAACCCTTGTCGTCAATTCCCACGCCGGCGAATATCGTCACCACCAGCCCGGAAATGATCAGCACGATCCAGAACATCTTGCGATGGTTCAGCTCGCGATACGCATCAACGAACACCGCGCCGGTCTGAATCAACGCGCCGCGCAAGCCGGAAGCGGTGGGGGCGGCGGATCGATAGTCGGGAATATTTCGGGCTTCGGTGGTCATGTGAGTCAATCGATCACTTCAATCTCGCGCCAGGGCGCGATTCGGCCTGCTGTGCGCCGACCGCGTCGATGAACAAATCTTCGAGCGACGGCCGCACCTGTTGGAATCGACGAATAATCATTCCGGCCCTGCGCAGTGCATCGAGCATCGGTTGTGCCTCGACCGGGTCGGTCGTGCCGATGCGAAGAGTATTCCCCTGAAGTTCCAACCACTGTCCTGCGGGTAATTTCCCGTGCTCGATCGGATCGGGCGCGAGCGCCGGCACTTGCCCTGGCGCGGTTCTTGGCGCGCCCAACACCGGCGGCTGACTCACGTGCGTGAATTGCGCGTTGAGCGCTCGACCGATCAGATCTTTCGGCGATGCAACCGCGCCGTTCGTCGGGATAAATTCCACTTCATACCGCTGCTTCGCCGCCGCGAGATCATCCATCGTGCCTTGCCTGGCGACCATTCCGCCGAGCAGGATCGCGACGCGATCGCAGACCATTTCCAGCTCGCTAAGCATGTGGCTGTTGATGAAAACCGTCTTCCCCTGCGCCCGCACGGCCGACAGCACGTCGCGGATTTCTTTTCGGCCCATCGGGTCGACGCCATCGGTCGGCTCATCAAGCAGGATGAGATCCGGATCATTCGCCAATGCCTGCGCCAGGCCGACGCGCTGCATCATGCCTTTGGAATAAGTCGCGACTGGACGATCCGCCCACTCCGCCATGCCGACGGTGTCGAGCAATTCCGCCGACCGTCTGTGCCGCGCCGCGCGCGGCATGCCTGCCAGCGCCCCGAAAAAGTGCAGCGTCTGTCGCCCGGTCAGATAGCGCGGAAACCGGTGATTTTCCGGCAGATAACCCACCCGCGCCAGCGTCGGCTTATGACCCACCGGTTTCCCAAGCACGGTCCCATCCGCCCGCGTGGGACGGATGACGGTCATCATAATTTTCACCAGCGTGCTTTTGCCCGCGCCGTTCGGACCGAGCAGACCAAACACTTCGCCGCGATGCACCTGCATATCGATTCCGCGCAACGCCATCACCTTGCCGCGATAAGTTTTCGCGACGTGACGGAGATCGATTGCGAGGTCGCTGGTACCTGTCATTCCGGTCAACACCTAGTCCAAGAGTCTCTTAAAATCGAATTCAATGAACGGGCGGGATTATTTCATCTTGGGGGACCACGTCAAATGCAGTACCCTTGCAGGTGTTGCCGGGGAGCGCGAATGATCAAACAAGCCTGTGTTGCACGAGCATTCTTCTTCGCGCTCGTCGTACTGGTAAACCTCCCTCGCTCCGCACGAGCGGCCGACATCCTCATCATGGATTCGGCAAGCGTCACCCGTTTTGACGGCACGACTGGCGCTCTCAAAGGATACTTCGCCGGGATCGTCGAGACACCCGCTGGTTTTTGTCATGACGCTCAGGGTCGGTTTTGCCTCGCGGGCAACGATATTCGGGGCGCTCACCTAGAGATCGAAAGTGTTCCCGGACAACCGCAATTCGAGCCGTTCTACGGCGGCGCGAGCGGCATTACGCTGGGTCCAGACGGAAGTGTCTATGGGACTTCCAATCGTTGGAGTGGCGGTCCACAAGCTGTTGCAGTCGTTAGATTCGAGGGTCGCACGCCGATCCCTTTCGTAACCGGTGGCGCCTTCGCGCCGTTTGACATTCGATTCGGACCTGATGGCAATCTATACCTGACTCAGGATCCATACACCGTACATGGCAACAGCGTGCTTCGCTTCAACGGCGCGACTGGTGAGTTCATCGATGTGTTTGCATCAGGAAGCGGTCTTAGCGGCACGGGCGGCTTTACGTTCAGTCCGGACGGAGACCTCTATGTAACCAGTCGCATGACAGACAGCGTCTTGCGCTACGATGGTGCGACGGGCGCATTCGAGAGCGCATTTGTGACACCAGGTAGCGGCGGGCTCGATGCGCCAATGGATGTGGATTTCGGTCCCGACGGCAAACTATACGTTCTCGGCGCTCATGGCAGTCTACGGAGGTATGACAGCAGTGATGGTGCCTACCTTGATACTCTCATCACGAATACACCGACCAACGGCGGCGAGATGTTCGGGTTCGTGATCCCGGAACCATCTTCGCTCGTATTTCTCGGGATGATTGCATTTGCTCCGCTGCGTCGTGCGCGGAAATGATCCTGACCATCTGGTTATGCCATTCCGTCGAATAACGTTGGCTCGGGCGGCGGAGCCGCTTCCGTTTCCCGTCGCGCCGTGTTCGCGGTGCAGTTGTAGATTTCAACCACGCGACTCAACCGATCCGCATCCATCGGCGATTTATCCCACCTGATCCGTTTGATCCGCGGGAATCGCAACGCGTATCCGCTGGCGTGACGTTCGCTCGGTTGGATTTGATCGCACGCGATTTCCAGCACGATCTTTGGCTCGACGATGAAGACGCGACCATGAAGCGTTTCGCGCGCCAGCTCTTTGAAGATCGTCGTGAGCTGCGCGATCTCCGCATCCGTCACGCCGCTGTACGCTTTGCCGATGTTGACGAGTTGCGCATCGGGCTCGCTCGGCTCGCGATCCCACACGGCGAACGTGTAATCGCTCAGCGTATTGCGGCGCTTGCCGTGTCCGTACTCGGCCGCGGTCACGACGCAGTCGAGCGTCGGCAGGTGCGTTTTGAGTTTCAGCCACGCCTGCCCGCGCCGGCCGGGGGAGTAGATCGAGTTGGCGTCTTTCAGCACAAGTCCTTCGTTGCCGGAATCACGCGAGCAGTTGAAGCACGTGTCGATCTGATCGGCGGCGGTGACTTCAGTGAGAGCGGTGGTGATGAGGCCCTCTCCCCGGCCCTCTTCCAGAGTACTGGGAGAGGGAGAAAGTGCTTTGCCCTCTCTCCCAGTACTCTGGGAGAGAGTTGGAGAGAGGGTCTTCAATCTCTCCCGACGAACTCGCAACGGTTCGCTCATCAACAGCTCGCCATTGAGATACAACACATCAAACGCGATGAAGACCGCGGGATTGTCACGGAGAATTTTCGGCGTTAGCACTTTTCGCCCGAGCCGCTTCTGGATATGCGCGAACGGCAGCACGCGGCCATTTCGATATGGGACGATCTCGCCATCGAGCAGAAAATCGCCCGGCAGTTTCCGGATCGCGGCGACGACGTCCGGGAAGCTGTCTTCGGTGCGATCCATCGTGCGCGTGTAGATCGCGATGCTTGTCGCGACGCCTTCGCCGCGCTTGTGGATTTGCGCGCGGATGCCATCCAGCTTGTCCTCGGCAAAATACACGTGGCCGTCCATCGTCTCGACCGCGTCGGCGGCCGTTTCTTTTGGCGTCGCGAGCATGAACTGGATCGGGTGGAACAGCTTGAACTGCGCGCTATCGAGCTGATCGCGCTTGGCCAGCAGGGCGACTTCGCTCAGATCGCCGCTCATGAACTGGGCCCGCGCGACCGCTTCGCGCGATCTTCCGAACGCTTCGGCGATCGCGTCGTGCAGCACGCCTTCGCGCACGCCGGTGCGAAGATCGGAGAAGATGATCTTCGCGACATACGCGGCCTCGCGCGGATGAACGCAGCGCGCGAATAGATCGCGGACGAGGTCTTTCTTCTGGGCGATGTTTCCGGTGGAGGCGAGATCGTCGAACGTGCGCGGCATCTACCTCACTTGCCGGCTCGCGCTCCCGGGCTTGATCGAGCGTGGCGGCGGCCGGATCGTGATCACCGGCAGCGGTGCCTCCTACCTGC
>JACMJD010000604.1 GCA_014380825.1 Phycisphaerae bacterium
GCCGATCTGGAAAAGATCCGCTCGATCACCGAGATCGAGGACAACCATTTCAAGTCCTGCACCCTCGACACGACCTTCGCCGCCGATCAGGGCGCGGCCGGGCTTGAGCCGTCCTTGAAGCAATTGCAGGCGGACGCGGAAGCCGCCGTGCGCGACGGCTTCAACATCATCATCCTGTCCGACCGCAAGGTCAGTGCGCAGCGCATTCCGATCCCGGCTCTGCTCGCCTGCGCGGCCGTGCATCATCATCTGATCCGCGAAGGCTCGCGCTCGAACTGCGGGCTGGTCATCGAGACGGGCGAGGCGCGCGAGGCGCACCACTTCTGTTTACTCATCGGCTACGGCGCCGGTGCCGTGAATCCTTATCTCGCGTTCGAGACAATCGCCGATCTGCACAAACAAGGTGTTCTTCCGGAGGAATTGGCGCTCAAGGATGCGAAAAAGAACTACATCAAGGCCGCGAACAAGGCGATCCTGAAAGTCGCCTCGAAGATGGGGATCAGCACGATCCAATCGTATCGCGGCGCACAAATCTTCGAAGCGATCGGCCTCAGCGACGAGATCATCGAACTCTACTTCACGAAGACCGCCAGCCGGATCAAAGGTATCGGCATGGACGTGATCGCGCGCGAATGTCTGATGCGACACCGTCGCGGATTTCCGCCGATCGCGGTAGACGGCGACGTGCTCGCGACCGGCGGAAACTATCAGTGGCGACGCGATGGCGAATATCACTCGTGGAACCCGGACACCGTCGCCAAGATGCAGCATGCCGTGCGCGTGGAGAGTTACGCGACGTTCAAGGATTACACGAAGCTGGTCAACGATGAGGCGCTCCATCGCTGTACGATCCGGGGGTTGCTTCAGCTCAAGAAAACTGGTTCCGCCGCTTTGCGGCTTAGCGAAGTCGAACCCGCGAAAGAAATCGTCAAGCGCTTCGTCACCGGCGCGATGAGCTTCGGCTCGATCAGCAAGGAAGCCCACGAAAACCTGGCGATCGCGATGAACCGCATCGGCGCCAAGAGCAACACCGGTGAAGGCGGTGAAGATCCCGAGCGTTTCAAACCCGATGAGAATGGTGATTCACGTCGCAGCGCGATCAAGCAAGTCGCTTCGGCCCGCTTTGGCGTGACGACGGAATATCTTGTCAACGCAAACGAGCTTCAGATCAAGATGGCGCAGGGCGCCAAGCCCGGTGAAGGCGGGGCGCTGAGCGGTGCGAAGGTTGATGAATACATCGCCAAAGTTCGCCACAGCACGCCGGGCGTGGGTTTGATTTCGCCGCCGCCGCATCACGATATTTATTCGATCGAGGATTTGTCGCAGCTCATTCACGATCTGAAGAATGTGAACCCCGATGCGCGAATCAGCGTGAAGCTCGTGAGCGAAGTCGGCGTCGGCACCATCGCGGCCGGCGTTGTCAAAGCGAAAGCTGATCACGTGCTGATCAGCGGCGACGGCGGTGGCACGGGCAATGCGCCACTTACTTCCGTCAAACACGCCGGCATTCCGTGGGAACTGGGCCTGGCCGAGACGCAGCAGGTGCTGGTGATGAACGACCTGCGTGGCCGCGTGACGCTTCAGTGCGATGGGCAGATCAAAACCGGGCGGGACGTCGCGATTGCCATGCTGTTGGGCGCCGAAGAGTGCGGCTTCAGCACCGGCCCGCTGATCGCATCCGGCTGCATCATGATGCGCGTGTGTCATCTGAACACCTGTCCGGTCGGCATCGCGACGCAGGATCCGGAGCTGCGGAAGAAGTTCGCGGGCAAGCCAGAACACGTCATCAATTTCTTTTTCTTCATCGCCGAAGAGCTCCGAGAGATCATGGCCGAGATGGGTTTCCGAACCGTCGACGAGATGGTCGGCCGGGTCGATCTGCTGGAGTTCGCGGATGTGTCGGAACATTGGAAAGCGAAACATCTGGACCTGTCCGTCATCCTGCATCAGCCCGAAATGCGGCCGGGCGCGTCGCTGCGGAAGATCGCCGATCAGGATCATGGGCTGGATCGCGCGATCGACAACACGCTGATCGAACTGGCCGAAGGCGCGCTCGAGAACGGCGAATCGGTGAGCTGGCAGTTGCCGATCAAGAACATCAATCGCTCGGTGGGCACGATGCTTTCCGGTCACATCGCCAAACGATTCGGCGACGAAGGCCTGCCCACCGACACGATCACATTCAAATTCTCCGGCTCGGCCGGCCAGAGCTTCGGCGCATTCCTGGCGCGCGGCGTCACGCTGCTCTTGGAAGGCGACGCGAACGATCACGTCGGCAAGGGTCTGTCCGGCGGGACGATCGCGATCTATCCGCCGAAGAGTTCGAAGTTCAACGCTGAAGAAAACGTGATCGCCGGCAACGTGATCGGCTACGGCGCCAGCGCTGGCGAACTGTACATCCGCGGCGCGGTGGGTGAGCGATTCTGCGTGCGAAACAGCGGCGCCAGCGCCGTCGTCGAAGGCGTCGGCGATCACGGCTGCGAATATATGACCGGCGGGCGAGTGGTTGTGATCGGACCAACCGGTCGCAACTTCGCCGCCGGCATGAGCGGCGGAATCGCGTATGTGTACGACGAGGCGAAAGAGTTCGAAAAGCTGTGCAACCTCAGCATGGTCGAACTCGAAACGATCGACGCGATCGACGATGCGTTCACGATCAAGCGGCTGCTCGAGACTCATCTGAAGCTGACGGGATCGACGCGAGCGAAGGCGATCCTCGACGACTGGGAAAACTCGTCGCGGCGGTTCGTCAAGGTGATGCCGACGGATTATCGCCGTGTGCTTCAAGAGCAGGCGAAGCAGTCTCAAGCTCGACAGGCGAAACCTCGCAGCCCCGTCATCCTGAGCGTACTCGCGAACGATCTGGCTCCACATGCGATGCAAGATCCTTCGCGGGTACGCTCAGGATGACAGTTGTTCTGATGGATGACGATCATGGGTAAGCCCACCGGTTTCAAAGAATTCGCCCGCGAGCTGCCGATGCGTCGGCCGATTGAGCTGCGCGTGTTGGATTGGAAGGAGATCTATCTCGACTTCACGCCGACCGCGTTGCAGAAGCAGGGCGCTCGGTGCATGGATTGCGGCGTGCCGTTCTGCAACAACGGTTGTCCGTTGGGCAACATCATTCCCGATTGGAACGATCTCGTTTATCGCGGCCGATGGCGCGACGCGATCGACATGCTGCACAAGACCAACAATTTCCCCGAATTCACCGGGCGAATCTGTCCCGCGCCGTGCGAGGAAGCGTGCGTGCTCGGCATCAACGAGAAGCCGGTCACGATCAAGAACATCGAGCTGAACATCGTCGATCACGCGTTCGCTAACGGCTGGATCAGAGCGCACCCGCCAGAATCGCGAACCGGAAAACGCGTGGCCGTCATCGGTTCCGGACCAGCGGGCTTGGCGTGCGCGGCGCAGTTGAACAAGGCGGGACATCGCGTCACCGTCTTCGAACGGGCCGATCGCATCGGCGGATTGCTCACGTACGGCATTCCGGAATTCAAGCTCGAAAAGCGCATTGTCGATCGACGCGTCGATCTGCTCCGGGCCGAGGGAATCACGTTCATCATCAACGCGAACGTTGGCACGAGCGTGTCGGTCGACGATTTGCGCGCCGATTTCGACGCGATCGTCCTGTGCGGCGGCGCGACCAACGCACGCGAGCTGATCGTGCCCGGCCGCGAGCTGCGCGGAATCCATCTGGCGATGGATTATCTGCCGCAGGCGAATCGCGCGGCGCTCGGTGAATCGGTCGCCGATCAGATCACTGCGAAGGACAAGCACGTCCTGATCCTCGGCGGCGGCGACACCGGCGCGGATTGTCTCGGCACAGCGCTGCGACAAGGCGCGAAAACCGTGCGGCAGTTCGAGCTGCTCCCGCGTCCGCCCGAATCTCGCGGCCCCGGCGTCGCGCCGTGGCCCAACTGGCCGATGACGTTGCGCACGAGCGCCGCGCACGAAGAAGGCGAAGTGCGCTGCACGAATCATCGCGACTGGTCGATCAGCACGAAACGATTCCGTGGTGAAGCTGGAGTCGTAACGAAGCTTCACGGCGTGCGTTTGGAATGGACGAACGATCCAGCCACTGGTCGCGCCACGATGACTGAAATCGCCGGCAGCGATTTCGAAATGGATTGCGATCTGTGCCTGCTCGCGATGGGCTTCCTCGGTCCCGAAGCGCGCGACAACAGCCCGATCAAACAGCTCAACCTCAAGCTCGACGCGCGCGGAAACGTCATTACCGGCCCGAACTACATGACCAGCGAGCCCGGCGTCTTCTCCGCCGGCGACATGCGGCGTGGCCAGAGCCTCGTCGTCTGGGCGATCAGCGAAGGCCGCTGCGCCGCCGCGGGGGTGGATGCGTTCCTGATGGGATCAACGGACTTGCCGACGCTTAAGCTCTTTTGACGTGGCATGGGCGTCTCGCCCGTGCGCTTTCGGCTCGCGCCGCAGGTGCACGGGCGAGACGCCCACGCCCCGTGAGAGTCACGGTCCGATCGCGCTGCCACCGCGCTCGCCGGTGCGGATTCGCACGCAGTCGTCGAGTGGAAGTACGAAGATTTTTCCGTCGCCGACAGATCCGGTCTCGCCGGTGCGGGCCGTGTGAACGATCGCCTCGATCGTCGGCTCGACGAATGCATCGTTCACGGCGATTTCCAGTTTCACCTTCGGCAGCAGTCGCACTTCGAATTCTGAACCGCGATAGGTCTCGGTGTAGCCGCGCTGTCGGCCGCAGCCTCGGACGTCGGTGACGGTCATCAGAAACACGTCGCGCTCCGAGAGCGCCGTCTGCACCGCCGCCAGTTTTTCCGGGCGGATGATTGCGATGATCAACTTCATGTGCTCGTTTCGGTCCTCTCACTGTCTGGTCCACGCCGATAGCGTGCAACCAAGGCGTTTTCATACGATGGTGGCCGGCGCGTCGACGCGCGTGCGGAAGTTCCGCAGCGCATCGCTGTGCAGGTTTGATCGCAAGAGGCGATCGATGTTCTGGCGGATGACTTCCGGCTCGCCGCCGCGGAAGTGAAAGCGATTGCCGGACACAGTGGTCATGAATGGATAGACGCGTTTGAACTCGGGCGTCGGTTGGCCGGCCGGGTCGCACACGGTTGACCAAGCCTGCGCTAGATCTCTGTGCTCGGTGCCTTCGACGATCACGCTGTAGCGTTTCGCTCCGTCCGATGGGAATCGCGCCACGGCAACCGCGGATTCAGGAACCAGCGGACCGCTGGCCGCGTCGTCGAAGTTGTATCCGGCCTCGCCGTGCTGCGTGAGATCCAGGCCGAGACTTTCTTCCTCGGCCGTCACGCGCAGGCCGACGATCAACTGCGTGAGCTTCAGCAGCACGTACGCGCCGATGGTTGCGAAGACGATCGTCGCGCCGGTGGCGATGAGCTGGTTGAGAAGTTGCCGGCCATTGCCTTCGATCAGGCCTGATTTGCCGTTGATTTCCGCGACGGCAAACACGCCGGTGAGCACCGCTCCGACGGTTCCGCCCACGCCATGCACTCCGAACGCGTCGAGTGAATCGTCATAACCGAGCGCGCGTTTCAGACTGGTTGATGCGAGGTAACACGCGATACCGCCGATCAAACCCATCAGCATTCCCCACATCGGCGTGGTGAATCCGCTGGCGGGTGTGATAACAACCAGACCCGCGACCGCGCCGGAGATTGCACCGAGCACGGTTGGATGTTTCGTGCGAATCCATTCGACAATCACCCACCCGAGTGCGCCCGCGGCCGCCGCGAAGTGCGTGGCGACGAACGCGTTGCTCGCTAAGCCGCCAGCAGCAAGCGCGCTGCCGCCGTTGAATCCGAACCAGCCGACCCAGAGCAGCGCTGCGCCGATCACGCTGATCACCACGCTGTGCGGCGGCATCGGTGTCTTGCCGAATCCGACGCGCTTGCCTAGCACCAGTGCGCACACCAGCGCTGAAATGCCGGAGCTGATATGAACCACGGTGCCGCCGGCAAAATCAAGCGCGGGAATATTCAGATCGCCCGGCAGGAACGCGTTGAACAGTCCGCCCTTGCCCCAAACCATGTGGGCCATCGGACAGTAGACGACCAGCAACCACAGCGAGCTGAAGATCGCCATCGCGCTGAACTTCATCCGCTCGGCGTACGCCCCGCAGATCAGCGCGGGCGTGATAATCGCGAACATCAGTTGATAGACCATGAACGTCGTGTGCGGGATGGTGCCGGCGTATTCGACCGGCGCGCTGCCGACACCGCGAAGGAAGGCGAATCGCAATCCGCCGATGAACGGGTTGCCGACGTCGAACGCCAGCGAGTAGCCGACGATCGCCCAGAGGACGCTGACGATGGCCATGAGCATGAAGCTCTGCATCATGGTCGCCAAAACATTTTTTCGCCGGACCAGGCCGCCGTAGAACAGCGCCAGGGCGGGTCCGGTCATCATCAGGACGAGTGCCGCGCAAGTAAGCATCCAGGCTGTGTCACCGGCGGAGACGTCCTTCACGTCCTTCATTTCCACCGGCGCAACGGGAGCGGCGAAGGCCGGAGACGTTAGGAAAAGCACGGAAAACAGGCCAAAAACGAGGAAAAAACGATGGTGAGTGCGAGAGCCGTGACCGGCGGACGAAGCGCGCATTCGAGACCTCCCAATGGCCCCGCATGACCCGTTTAACAAATTGAGTGCCGATGACCCGCGAGGCGGTTTGAGGCAGATTTGGTGCACATTCGGCAGACATTGGGGTCTCGACCGCTCACGAAATGGGCAGTGAAAAGGAGGCCTGAAAGTGTGCGCCAAAATTGAATTTGTTGTTGACCGCGCCGGGTCGCGATCGATATAAGCCTTGAGTCGCAGCCGAATGTGTCGGCTGTCCGTACCGACTTGTGTCGAGTCGAGCTTCCGAAGACTGGGCCGAAATGAACAGCATCGCGAACAACTTTTCGCTGATCGCCAACACCCAGCCGAATGGTCAGTTGGGGCTCGTACTCGTATCGCTTATTACCCTTATTGGGCTGCTTCTTAGCAGCTCAAACGGTGCTGGCCTGGTGCGGGTGAAGAGTTAGACGACGAAACACCCAATGAAACGAACCAAGGCCCGCACCACGAGGTGCGGGCTTTTTCTTTATGCCGAAGGCTCGCGAGTGAATCTGAATCAATCAAGTCCGCAATCGCATCCCCCTTCGCTCAACAGCGACGTGATGAAGCGCGGCATCTCACGCGCCCCGGCACGAGCCATGCTATTGGCGACCGGGCTCACTCATGCGGATCTGGAAAAGCCGCTCGTCGCGGTCGTCCACTCCTGGTCGGATGTCTCGCCGTGCAATTTCAACCTGCGCGAGGTGGCCGAGCAGGTGAAGGCAGGAATCCGCGCGGCCGGCGGGACGCCCATCGAGTTCAACACGATCGTTGTCACGGATGGCATTTCGATGGGCACGGAAGGAATGAAGGGCTCGCTTGTCTCGCGCGAGGTGATCGCCGATTCCATCGAGCTGGCCGTGCGCGGGCACTCGCTCGATGCGGTCGTCGCGATCAGCGGTTGCGATAAGACGATCGCCGCGTGCGTGATGGCGCTGGCGCGTCTCGATCTGCCGAGTCTGATGCTCTACGGCGGATCGATCATGCCGGGCCAGTTCGAAGGCCGCGACGTCACGATCCAGGATGTCTTCGAAGCCGTCGGCGCCTGCGCCGCGGGCAAGATCAGCGAGAAGAGCCTGACCGATCTGGAAAGCCGCGCCTGTCCCGGCGCCGGCGCGTGTGGCGGGCAATTCACCGCGAACACGCTGTCCACCGCGTTCGCGACGATGGGCATCTCGCCCCTGGGCGCGAACGATGTTCCCGCGACCGATCCGCGCAAGGCCGCCGTCGCGCGCAACTGCGGAACGCTTGTGATGAACCTGATCAAGCGCGGCATCACAGCGCGGCAGATCATCACGCGAGCGTCCATCCAAAACGCCTGCGCAATGGTCGCAGCAACAGGCGGCTCGACCAACGCCGCGCTGCACATGCTGGCCGTCGCGTACGAAGCGGGCGTGCCGTTTACTCTGGACGATTTCGAAGCCGTTTCATCGCGCACGCCAACGATCGCGGATCTGAAACCCTGGGGACGTTTCACCGCGCCCGACTTCGATCGCGCGGGCGGTGTGCCGTTGGTTTCTTCCATCCTGAAAAAAGCGGGTCTGCTTACAGACCAATTGACGGTTACAGGCCGGTCGCTTTTCGCGGAGCTGGAAACAGCCCGCGAAACGCCCGGCCAGCAGGTGGTGCACCCGATCGATCGCCCGCTGAAATCGCGAGGCGGGATCATGGTGCTGCGCGGTTCGCTGTCGCCCGAAGGCTGCGTGATCAAGCTGTCCGGCCAATCGCGCACGAGCTTCCGCGGCCCGGCGCGCGTGTTCGATTCCGAAGAGCTCGCGTTCGCGGCGGTGCAGGCGCGGGCGATCAACGCGGGCGATGTCGTCGTCATCCGCAACGAAGGCCCGGTCGGTGGTCCCGGCATGCGCGAGATGCTGGGTGTGACGGCCGCGCTGATCGGACAGGGCCTGACCGATGTCGCGCTGGTGACCGATGGCCGATTCAGCGGCGCGACGCACGGCTTCATGGTCGGCCACGTCTCGCCCGAGGCTGCGGTGGGCGGGCCGATCGGGAAGCTGCGCGACGGCGACGTCATCAGCATCGATATCGCGAACAAACGGATCGATGTCGAAACGGAAATTTTGGATCGCATTGCAACCACACCGGAGCGAAACACGCCGGCGTGGAGCGTTTTAGCGAAGTACGCGGCGCTGGTGTCGTCCGCCGCAACCGGCGCCGTGACTTCGCCTAAGCAGAACTAACTGGAGTGATGAACATGAGCCAACATTATCGAGAACAAGACGCCAATCCTGCACTTCTCAAAGGCAAGAAAATCGCCGTGCTCGGTTACGGCAGCCAGGGTCGCGCGCACGCGCTGAACCTGCACGAAAGCGGCTGCGATGTGACCGTCGGCCTGCGCGCCGATGGTCCGACATCGAAGCAGGCGAAGACCGACGGCCTGAAAGTCGCTTCGCCCGGCGACGCGGTCAAAGGCGCGGAGCTGGTCGCGATGCTCGTGCCCGACATGGCCCAGCCCGGGCTTTATCGCGATGCGGTGGCGCCGAACCTGAAAGACGGCGCGACGCTGCTCTTCGCGCACGGATTCAACATTCATTTCCGCCAGATCGAGCCGCGAAAATCGATCGATGTATCGATGGTCGCGCCGAAGGGTCCGGGCGCGCTGGTGCGCCGCCAATACGAAGAAGGTCGCGGCGTGCCGTGTCTGGCGGCCGTGCATCAGGATGCGACCGGCACGGCCTTCGATCGCGCGCTGTCGTATGCGCACCACATCGGCGGCACTCGTGCTGGCGTGATCCGCACGACGTTCGCCGAAGAAACCGAAACGGATCTGTTCGGCGAACAAGCCGTGCTGTGCGGCGGCGCGACCGAGCTGATCGTCGCCGGTTGGGAAACACTGGTGAAGGCCGGCTATTCGCCGGAAGTCGCGTACTTCGAATGCCTGCACGAGCTGAAGCTTATCGTCGACCTGATCTACGAAGGCGGCATCGCCAAGATGCTGAAGTTCGTCAGCGACACCGCCAAATACGGCGACCTCACGCGCGGCCCGAAGGTCGTCGACGAACACGTGCGCGAAAACATGCGAAAGATTTTAACTGACGTCCAATCCGGCGCGTTCGCCGAAGAGTGGATCAACGAGAGCAAATCTGGCGGGAAGCGATATCGCGAGTTGTTGGACAAGGATCTCGCGCACCCGATCGAAGAGGTCGGCAAGGCGCTTCGCGCGAAGATGGCGTGGTTGCCGAAGGAAGGTTCGAAGTGAACGGCATCGCGGAGAAGGCCTGTCATCCAGAGCGGTACCCCGCGAAGGATCTGGCCTGACGCGTGAAGCAAGATCCTTCGTGGAGTACCGCTCTGGATGACAGTTGCTCTGAAAGATCGCACGGACGCGATGAAGGTGTGTGTCGGAATGAAAGGTGCAGTCTCAGTAATTCGTTCGCTCGAAGCGCACGGTGTCGACACCGTGTTCGGCTATCCGGGCGGCGCGATCATGCCGGTGTACGACGCGCTGCTGGATACGAACATCCGTCACATTCTGACGCGCCACGAGCAAGGCGCAGCGCTGGCTGCGATCGGTTATGCGCGCGTGAGCAAGAAGGTCGGCGTATGCATCGCCACTTCCGGCCCCGGCGCGACGAATCTGGTGACCGGCATCGCCGATGCGTTCATGGATTCTGTGCCGCTGGTCGCGATCACCGGGCAAGTGCCGTCGCCGTTCATCGGAACGGATGCGTTTCAGGAAGTGGATGTGCTGGGCATCACGATGCCGATCGTGAAGCACAGCTTTCTCGTGCGTCGGACGCAGGACATTTGCCGCGCGATGAACGAAGCGTTCCGCTTGGCCGCAAGCGGTCGGCCCGGGCCAGTGCTGGTGGACCTGCCGAAAGATATCGCGAACGGCGATGCGGAATTCGTCGCGCCGGACGACGGCGGCGCAGCGGATCCCGATCCGGCGTGCGATGACAACGCGATCGCGCGAGCCCGCGAGTTGATGCAACGCGCGCAGCAGCCGGTGATTTACTCCGGTGGCGGTGTGATTTCATCCAACGCGATCCGCGAGTTCCGCGACTTCGTGGACGCCACGCAGATTCCAACCGTTCACACGCTGAAAGGAATTGGCGCCCTGGCTGCAGGGCACGAATCGTTGCTCGGCATGCTCGGCATGCACGGATTGAAGTGCGCGAACCTGGCGGTTCAGGAGTGCGATCTGTTGATCGTCGTGGGCGCGCGATTTGACGATCGCGTAACCGGCAAGCTCAGCGAGTTCGCACCGCACGCGAAGGTCGTCCATCTTGATATAGACGCATCGGAAGTCGGCAAGCTGCGCCGCGCCGAAGTGACGATCGTCGGTGATTTGAAAGATGCGCTGCCGCGCCTGCACGTTCGCCCGTCGATCGATTCCTGGCGAGCGCATTGCGAGGTTTCCAAAACGAACCACGCCTGGCGATATGACGCCCCGACGCAAGGTGTTTACGCGCCGCGGATGATTCGCGATCTCTCACTGGCCGCGAGCGAGGACGTGTACGTCACGTGCGACGTCGGCCAGCATCAGATGTGGGTCGCGCAGCATTACCGTTTCAAAGACCCGCGGCATCATCTCACCAGCGGCGGCCTGGGCACGATGGGTTTCGGTTTGCCCGCGGCCATCGGCGCGCAACTGGCTTCGCCAAATTCGACCGTCATCAACATCACCGGCGACGGCTCGATCATGATGAACATCCAGGAGCTGGCGACCGTCAAGCGCTACGGCCTGCCGATCAAGATCGTGCTGTTCGACAACCAGGCGCTGGGCATGGTGCGACAATGGCAGGAGCTGTTCAACGCGAAGCGATACAGCCAGGTTGATCTGTCCGACAATCCGGATTTTTCCATGATCGCTAAGGCGTTCGAAATTCCATCCATGCGCGTCGAGCGAGGCGAGGATGTGCCGAACGCGATCGAAAAAATACTCAATACGCCTGGCCCGCTGTTCGTTCACGTGCCGATCGACACCGCCGCCAACGTTTGGCCGCTGGTGCCGCCGGGCGCTTCCAACACAAACATGATGACGGAGAGTGTCGCATGAATTCCAAGTTGTACGTTCGCATGACGTTCGTCGAAGGCGCGCTGATCCGCCTGCTGGGCCTTGCTGGTCGCAGAGGATTCGGCATCGCCGCAGTACACGCGCGCGGTGCCGAAGGCGGTTTGTACGAGATCATGCTCGAACTCGTCGGCACGCGATCGATCGAAACGCTCCAGCGTCAGATTCAAAAGCTATACGACGTGGATGTCGTCGAAGTGATTCCTGACGGGCAGGTGGCCGCGCTCAAGTTCGACGCGCGACCCGCGCCGTTCGTCCAGCATATGGCCGTCTAGCGACGTGGCATGTGCGTCTCGCCCGTGCACTTGCGGCTCAAGCCGCAAGCGCACGGGCGAGACGCCCATGCCACGAGAGTGATCATGTACGCAACCGAAATTTCCAATCTAACGGCTGAAATCTCTCGCGCAACTCTGTTCCGCGAGGTGATGCTCGCCCGCGCGCGCGTCTATCGCCTGACGTGCGCCACGCCGACGCAGGAAATCCGCGATCCATCCGGCGGATCATTTTTGCTGAAGCGCGAAGATCTCTCGCCGATCCACAGCTACAAGTGGCGTGGCGCGTTCAACAAATTATCCGTGCTCGCCGAGCAGGGGGAATCGCGGCACATCGTTGCGGCGTCGGCGGGAAATCACGCGCAGGGCGTGGCGATCGCGGCTTCGAAACTGAACCTGCGCGCGACGATATTCATGCCCACCAGCACGCCTCATCTGAAGGTCAGCGAAGTTCAGCGCTTCGCAGGCGGGTGCGTGAAGATCGTCCAGCACGGCGACACGTTTGATGAAGCCGCGGCCGCTGCCAGCGAGTTTTGCACGCGGACTGATGCGGTGATCATTCCGCCGTTCGACGATCTGCACGTGATCGCCGGCCAAGGCACGATCGGCGATGAGATCGTTTCATCCGCAACGCGCCCGCGCGTCGTGTACCTGCAAATCGGCGGCGGGGGATTGGCGGCGGGTGTTGCGTGTGTGCTGAAGACGTTCGATCCGACCATTCGCGTGATCGGCGTCGAGGGTGATCGCCAGGCCTCGATGGCCGCCGCCGTGCGCGCGGGAATGCCGATCGCACTGCAAGAGATCGATCGCTTCTGCGACGGCACGGCCGTGCGCATCGCCGGTTCAGTCACATTCCCGCTGTGCGCCGATCTGATCGACGAATTCCAAACCGTCACCAATGACGAAGTCTGCGCTGCGATGCAGATCCTGTGGGAGGCCAAGCGCCTTGTGCCCGAGCCTTCCGGCGCGATGGGCGTGGCCGCGCTGCTGCGCGATCGCGCAGAAGGCAAATATCGCGACGATAATCCGCTGGCGATCCTGTCGGGCGCGAATATGGATTTCGCCACCCTATCGCGCATTCCGCATCACGCCGGCGTCGGTTGCATGCGACGACGCTACTACGAATTCGAAATCGCCGAGCGGAACGGTTCGCTGTTCGGCTTGCTCGAACGCATCGGCACGGCGGTCAACATCATCGACTTTCAATACGGGAAGACCGATCACGACGTCGCTTTGCCGGTGATCGGATTCGAAGGCACGCCCGAGCAACTGAGCGCGATGGAGCGGGAATTTCGCAAGATGCCCGTGCCGTTCGACGAAGTTTCGGCACGTCCCGCAACCGACTTCCGCGTGATCCCGCTGCGACCGGATCTGTGTGCGTCGCCGTACTTCGCGGTGCTCGATTTTCCCGAGCGCGCCGGCGCGCTGCGCGACTTCATGCGCACGGTCAGCGACGTCACCAACATCTGCTACTTCAACTATCAGACCACCGGCGAGACCGAAGGCCACGCCATGATGGGCTTCGAATTTGACGCGCCCGCCGATCGATCCGCATTCCTCGATCGACTGGCCAACAGCAATCTCCGCCAGCGCGAGTTGTCGTTACGCGATTTGCGAATGGATCACTCGGCGCACGGCGGCGAATCTCAGGAGTCACACAAGAGAGCGAAGTAAAACCATGCAACGCAGTAACGATCATCCGGCCATGAAAGAACATGATGTTGATGCGGATCGCGTCCGGATCCTCGACACGACGCTCCGCGACGGCGAGCAATCGCCCGGCTGCACGATGACGGTGCCGGAAAAGCTTCGCGTTGCCGCTGCGCTGGTGGAGCTTGGCGTGGATGTGATCGAGGCGGGCTTTCCAATCGCGTCGGCGGGTGATTTCGAAGCGGTGCAGCGCATCGCGCAAGAGGTCCCCGGCCCGATCATTTGTGCGCTGGCGCGGTGCGCGCGGGAAGACATCGAACGCGCCGGCGCCGCCGTGCAAGATTCGCAGCGCTCGCGGATTCACGTGTTCCTGGCGACCAGCGCGATTCATCGCGAATTCAAGCTGAAGATGGACAAGGATCAGATCGTCCGCCGGGCGGTGGAAGGTGTTTCGCACGCCAGGCAATTCACGGCCGACGTCGAATTCTCAGCCGAAGACGCATCGCGCACCGAGCCGGAGTTTCTGGCCGAGATCGTCGAGAAAGTGATCGCCGCCGGGGCGACCACGATCAACATTCCCGACACCGTCGGCTACGCGATGCCCGAGCAATACGCCGCATCGTTCGAGTACTTGCGCAAGAACGTGCGCGGAATCGAACGCATCGTGCTCAGCGCGCATTGTCACGACGACCTAGGCCTTGCCGTCGCGAACAGCCTGGCCGCTGTTCGAGCAGGCGCGCGGCAGGTCGAATGCACGATCAACGGCATCGGCGAGCGCGCCGGCAACGCTGCGCTCGAAGAGATCGTGATGGCCATCGCGACGCGCGGCGATTACTTCGGCGCGGTGCGCACGGGTGTGAAAACGCAACGCATCGTTCCGGTGAGCCGCCTGATTTGCGCGGTCACCGGTTCTACGCTGCCCACAAACAAGGCGATCGTCGGCGAGAACGCGTTCGCGCATGAGGCCGGCATCCATCAGCACGGCGTGATGGAAAATCGTCAGACGTACGAGATCATCAAGCCTGAAGATGTCGGCCTCGATCGCAACCGTTTGGTCTTGGGAAAACACAGTGGCCGACACGCGCTGCACCAGCGCATCGCGCACCTCGGCTTCGATCTCGGCGAAGAATCGCTGGAGCGTCTGTTCAACGATTTCAAAGCACTGGCCGACAAGAAAAAGCACGTTTACGACGCGGATCTGGAAGCGCTGGCCAGCGCGCTCATGGGCCAGCATGGCGGCGAGTGGTCGATCCGCGGTTTGCAGATGACGATCGGGACGAATTCGATTCCCACCGCGTCGGTCTGCCTCGCGCATCGCAGCGGCAAGGAAGTCCGTCACGCGGCAGTGGGGGACGGGCCGGTGGATGCGGTATTCAAGGCGCTCATGATCGCCACGCGCGTGCGTCTGGAGTTGAAGCAGTATCGCGTCCGTAGCGTCACCGACGGCCAGGACGCGCAAGGTGAAGTTGCGATCGACGTCGAGCACGAAGGCCAGCGTTATCACGGCCGCGCGGTGAATACCGACATCATCCAGGCGAGCGCTGAAGCGCTACTCGACGTGATCAATCGGATCACGCGCGTCGCGCAAAACGGCACCGGCCGCGGCGGGCTGTCGGTCGTCACGGTCGAAGACGGCGATTCCGCATTCGAGGCAGCGCGCGCGGCGGTTCAGGAGACGTTTCGATGAGTCGAACGCTCTTCGAAAAAGTCTGGGACGATCACGTCGTCGTTCCCGCGCGCGACGGTTGCCCGGCCGTGCTGTACGTGGATCTACATCTGACTCACGAAGTCACCAGCCCGCAGGCGTTCGCGATGCTGCGCGAGCACGGCGTGCGCGTGCGTCGACCCGACCGCACGCTGGCGACGATGGATCATTCGACGTCGACCGAGCCGCGAACACATAGCGGCGCGTTGCCTGTCATGGATAACCAGGCCGCAAAGCAAATCGCGCTGCTTGAAACGAACTGCCGCGATTTCGGCATCACGCTTCACGATATGCAAAGCCCGTCGCGCGGGATCGTACACGTGATGAGCCCGGAACTCGGCGCGACGCAACCAGGACGAACGATCGTCTGCGGCGACAGTCACACCAGCACGCACGGCGCGTTCGGCGCACTGGCGTTCGGCATCGGCACAACCGAAGTCGCGCACGTGCTGGCCACGCAGTGTCTGCTCCAGCACAAGCCGAAGACGATGGCGATTGAATGCGAGGGCGCGTTGCAGAACGGTGTGACCGCAAAGGACCTGATCCTCGCGATCATCCGTAAGATCGGCGTGAGCGGTGGCACGGGCCATGTGATCGAATATCGCGGCAAGGCCGTGCGATCGATGTCGATGGAACAGCGCATGACCGTCTGCAACATGTCAATCGAAGCCGGCGCGCGTGCCGGCATGATCGCGCCGGACGAGACGACATTCGCGTACATTAAAGGTCGCCCGCTCGCGCCGAAAGATGAAGCCTGGGAAACGGCCGTCGATCGCTGGCGCAAATTGCCAAGCGATGACGGCGCGGTGTTCGATGCACGGGTCGACATCGACGCGACCGCACTCTCGCCGATGATCACCTGGGGCACGAATCCATCAATGAGCATCCCGATCGACGGCGATATTCCAATCGCGAATGGCGATCCTGCGCAGCGCCGCGCGCTCGCGTACATGGGATTGGAGGGCGGCCGGGCGATTAGCGGCCTGCCGATCGATGTCGTGTTCATCGGAAGCTGCACGAACGGTCGGATTGAGGATCTTCAGCAGGCGGCGAATGTGCTGCGCGGCAAGCATGTCGCCAGGAACGTGCGCGTGTTCGTCGTGCCGGGTTCGCAAGCGGTAAAGCGCGAAGCCGAAGCGCGCGGCTTGGCGAAGGTGTTCGTCGACGCCGGCGCCGAGTGGCGCGAGTCCGGCTGCTCGATGTGCATCGGCATGAACGGCGACACGGTCGCGGCCGGTCAATATTCGGTCAGCACGAGCAATCGAAACTTCGAGGGCCGCCAGGGCACTGGCGCGCGGACATTTCTCGCCAGCCCGCTGACCGCGGCGGCTGCTGCGATCGCGGGCAAGATCATCGATCCGCGGGAGCTTGTTTGATGGAACCGATCACAACGATCACATCGAAGACGGTCGTATTCGCTCAGGCGAACATCGACACCGACCAGATCATTCCGGCCCGATACCTCAAGCTGACGGATAAGCACGGCCTGGGTCAGTACGTTTTTGCGGATTGGCGCTATCACGCCGATGGCTCGCCGAATCCGGAGTTTCCGTTGAATCGCGAGCAGTCGCGCGGCGCGCAGATCCTCGTCGCGGGCGACAACTTCGGGTGTGGATCGTCGCGCGAGCACGCGCCGTGGGCGTTGATGGACGCCGGCATCCGCGCGGTGATCAGCACGCAGATCGCCGACATCTTCCGCGGCAATGCGATCCGCAACGGGCTGCTGCCGGTCATCGTGGATCAACCGATGCACGAGTGGCTGCTCGCTCACGAGGGCGCGGTCGCGACGATCGATCTGAGGACCTTGACCCTGAAAGTCGAAGGGGGTCCGAGCGCGCGGTTCCCGTTCGATCCATTCGCGGCCAAGTGCTTGATTGAGGGGATGGACGAGATGGATTTTCTTTTGTCGCAGCAGCAAGCGATCAACGCGTATGAGGCGCAGCATTCATGAACGCGCGAATCGCAGTTCTCCCCGGCGACGGCATCGGGCCGGAAGTCACGCGAGAAGCGGTGCGAGTGCTTTGCGCGATTGGCGAGCGATTCGGACATCGTTTCGAGTTCGCTGAGTGTCCTTTCGGTGGCGCGGCCATCGATGCAACAGGCGAGCCATTGCCGGCGACGACACTCGCGAGGTGCCGAGATTCACACGCCGTGCTTCTCGGCGCGGTGGGCGGCCCCAAATGGAATGATGTTTCGCGCGAGCGACGTCCAGAGGCGGGATTGCTGGCGCTGCGTCAGCAGCTCGCGCTGTTCGCAAACATTCGGCCGATCAAGCCGACATCGATCGGCGCGCGATCGTCGCCGCTCAAAGCTGAAATCCTGCGGGACGTTGACCTGATCGTCGTGCGCGAGCTGACGGGCGGCATTTATTACGGAGCTAAGACTCGATCCGACGACGAAGCTTCCGACCTCTGCATTTACCGGCGCGCGGAAGTCGAACGAATCATTCGCCTTGCGGCGTCGCTCGCACAGTCGCGGCGGGGGAAGCTGACGTCCGTTGATAAATCAAATGTGCTGGAAACATCGCGTCTCTGGCGCGAAGTGACCGACGAGATCGTCACTCGCGAATTTCCGCAGCTTCAACTCGAACATCTGCTCGTCGACGCCGCCGCGATGCACCTGCTCACCCGGCCGCGCAGCTTCGATGTGATCGTCACCGAAAACATGTTCGGCGACATCCTGACCGACGAAGCGTCGGTGCTGGCCGGGTCGATCGGAATGGTGCCGTCCGGATCGCTAGGAGACGCAATCACCGACGCAGGCCGCTTCGGTGTGTACGAACCGATCCACGGCTCGGCGCCCGACCTGGCCGGCTCGAACATCGCCAATCCGTACGGCTCGATCCTCAGCGCCGCGATGCTGCTCCGATTCTCACTAAAATTGCCGGATGCCGCGAGTGCAATCGAACAGGCGGTCGAGACCGCGATGACAAGCCAAGCGCTGCCGCGCGACCTCGCAGGCACGGCTTCCTCACCTGAACTCGGTGATGCGGTGATTGCATGCATGCATACGCCAGCAAAATCGTGTTAGCCGCGCGTTCTGATGCGCCGAGGTCGGGAAACGATCAGATCAGGTTAAGGCCTAAAACGAAAATCGCCCGCCAGGGGCGGGCGATACGTGCCAGGACATTGATCGCCAGTCGGCGATTGACCCCGACAGCATAGGGGGACCATGATGTGCAATAAGAGCACGTCGAGTGGCACTTTTGTCAGAGAGCCGTTTGGACTGACCGCTTTAACTTTTAACTCGCCATAGAGTTACATGATGTCACGGGCTGGCGCTCTGTCAGCGCAAGTCTCGCCGGGTGCCGTGTCGACGGCGTCGTACGCGCAGTGTTGCTAGATGGCTCCCAAGAATCATCAGCCCTGCGCAGCCGGCGCCCGGTTCCGGCACTGCGGCCACGAGTGTGTTGGCCGCGGCGGCGCCGTACGAATCGCCAGTGAAGTCTGATCGCAGGTCACCTGCGGGTTGGCCAGCAGAGGCGTTCAGC
>JACMJD010000605.1 GCA_014380825.1 Phycisphaerae bacterium
CCACGTAGTCGAACATGCGGCCGAGAATGTTGAACAGTCGCGTCACGCCCGGCGCGTTCACCCGTAGGGTGTCTTCCGGAAGGTCAGGGCGCGCGAGGATCGCGAGATTCGTTTTCTTGTGCATCGCCAGCGCGTTGTCGAGCAACTGCTTGTCGACCTTCTCACCGGATTCCATCACGTCGGCGATCGTGTATTTCGGGCGCGTGTCGAAGTAACTGGCGACACCACCGCGAACCAGGTCGAGATCGACCAGCGTTGTCTTTCCGGCCAGCCCCAGCGAAGCAGCGACGTTGCACGCCACCGTCGTCGAACCGCAGCCGCCTTGCGTCGGAATCACGTGAATGATCTTGGCGCGTTTGCCCATGCCGTGCGTCTGCGCGGCTCGCTCCACCACGGCGGCGAACTTCGTTTCGCTGATCGGCAGCGGGATGAATTCCTTCACGCCCAAGTGCATCGCTTCCATCAGCAGGTTCGGATCGAGCACCTGGCTCATCACGAAGAAGCTGATGTTGGGGAACTGGCGAGGCAGCTTCCCGATCTTGCGGAGGTTGTCGCTCGCGCCCGGATCGAGATTGATGATCACGAGCTGCGGCGCGTCGCTGCGCTGAAGCAGCGTTCCGAGTTGATCACACGACGGATACTGCGCGACCAGGTTCACGCCAAAGCTGGACAGGAAGTTGGCCAGCTCCTGGCGGTTGGCTGCATCGCCGTCGATGATGACGCTGTTGAGTTGTACGAACATGCTTTAATCCCTGTTACTCGTTTGCGTCGTATCGCGTGGCGCGGAGAGCTCCGCTCGTTCGCCCGATACTTCTCTTCCATTCGTTCGCGGTGTTGCCTCCGATCGACCAGATCATCCGAGATCTGTATTCGATCGGAGGCGACCCGTGCCGCGCCCGCCCGCCCGTCGGGTCGGTTATTCGGCCGTGCTTGCCGAGTCACTCGGCTGGGTGGTGGGTGTGAACCCGTACTCACCCTGGAAGCGCGGCACGTCAATGTCTTTCGGCTCTTCAACCGCACCTGCTGAGGAAGCGATCGGCCTTGTTGCCGCGGTGCGCTTCTTCGGCGTCACTTCGCCGCCCAGATCGCGGTTCCAGAACAATTCGTTCTCGGACGGATGCCGCCAGTCCTCACCCGGAAGGGCAGGAACCTGAGCCGGATTCATCGCGTCAACCAGTCGCGGCGTGACCAGCACGACTAGCTCCGTTTCCTTGCGCTGATAACGAACCGAGCGGAACAGCGCGCCGACGATCGGCAGATCTCCCAGCAGGGGTGTCACGTCTTTGCTTGCCGTGACGCTGTTGTTGAGCAGACCGGCGATCGCGAAGGTCTGGCCGTCGCCGAGGTCGACGGTCGTCTCAACCTTGCGGCTGGTCAGTCCGGGGATCACAAAGCCGTTGAATCGCACGGCGGTTGTGAAATCGAGATCACTCACTTCCGGCGCGACCTTCAAACGGATCTTGCCGTCGCCCATGACGACCGGGGTGAACTGAAGTCGGACGCCGAACTCGCGGTACTCAACTGTCACCGCCACGCCACCCGAGCCGCCGCCGCCTTGGGTCACCGGGACCGGGAACTCACCACCGGCCAGGAAGCTTGCAGTCTGCCCGCTGGTCGCGATGAGATTCGGCTCGGCGAGCACGCGCAGCAGATTGTTCTGCCGCAGCGCGTTCACAAAGTATTCGAAGTAGAAGTTACCAATCTGACCGGCGCCGTAGAGTGTAACGCTGGGGTTAATCGGCGTGGCACCGTTCAGGTTGAGGCCATTGAGTGGCGGTGTCTGGCCAACCGTGCCTGAGTCGAATATGCGGTTTGACGGATTCACCTGGCCGATATTGCTGCCGCCCGCGAACGCGCCGCTGGAGTAATTGTAATTGACGCCCAGCGCACTGGTCGCCGAGCGCGACACCTCGGCGAAGCGCACTTGCAGCATCACCTGTTTAGCGCCCGACACCTGCATGAAGTTCAGAACCTTCGCCGCGTACGGACTTGCCGCCGCCGTGGCTTGCTCGGCGACTTCCAAGTTTGGAACGCGGCCCGACAGCGCGATGGCGCCGTTGAGCTGCGCGACTTCGATGCTCGTGCCGGGGAACATCTTGCGGAGCTGATCCTGGAGTGAGACGACGTCGAAGTCGACGCTGATCTCCACGACCTGCGAGCGATCCGCATCATCCCAAACGATCAGCTGGGTGTTGCCCGGCTTCTTGGCGGTGATGAGGATGTTGCTCGGGCCGATCGTGTTCACGTCGGCGATTTCCGGATTGCCGACGCTGACGCGCTTGTACGGCGTTTTGGTGGTGACGACGACACTGCGATTGATCATCAATCGCACTTTGCCGTCGGTCGCGCCCTCGGCGATCATGTCAGCGCCGTTGCGCTGCGTGCCCGCCGGCGCCGAACCTGCCGGCTGAGCGGTGGTGACGGAGACGGCAGCGAAGATCATCAACGCGGCCGCCAACATCGCCATCACCCGGACGCGCCGTGAACGGCTGTTGTTCGCCGGCTGGACCGTTTTCACAGTCGCAATTTCGGCTGTTACCTGTTCCTGTTGCATGGCATCCACCTTCGAGTTGTCTATGTGCGAGCGCGATGAACGAAAGTCGCGGGCTCGCGGGAGAAATCTGGTCGTTATTTACGAGGACTACCGATCGCCGCTCGCGGGCGCCGTGTCGGTGCCGCTGACGGAGTTCGTGTCGGTATTGGTCACGTTGTTCGAGTTCGACGGCTGAGTCGTCGAGCCGCGGAGGTAGCCGTTGCGGTTCTGCGCCGTCGACTTCAGGTCGAGCCAGCCGTTGTCGAACCGCACTTCGCTCTCCACCGTTCCGCGGATCACCTGGACGCTCGAGTAGATCGGCATCGGCGCCGGTTCCACCGAGGGAGTGTTGCTGTTGAGCGCAACCGGGGTCGCGTCAATCTTGCGCGACGCCTGGTGGCCACGCAGATTGCTGGCGGTCACGCCGGCGGTCTGGGTGATGTCCTTGTCCGTGCCGGCGCGAAGCACCAGGCGCGGACGTCCCGTGGCGGCGGCGAGTTCGATCGCTTCGGATTCCGCCGGCGTTGCCAGCAGCGTCACGCTGCGGAACGCGGTGGGCTCGTCGCCCTTCTTCTCAGCCTGGCTGACCATGCGCTGGCCAACCGCGATGATCTGCACGTTCTGCACGACCGTGCGCGACATCATCTCGCCACCCTGCTCGGCCGGAACGGTCGAGAGCAAATCGACGTGGCAGCCAGGCAGGAGCATCCCGCCCACGCCGCTGAATTCGTTTACTTCGATGCTGATTGCGCGCATCCCGGTTGGGATCGCGAATTGCAGCCCAGCGCCCGTTCCACTCGGAGCGAGAAAGTTCTCCGCAACCGCCTGTGACTTATTCAACGTCACCAGCGCCACGCGGCCCTTGAGCTGGTCGATCGACATGAACGCGCCATCTGGCACGTTGTCGACCGAGACCTTGCCCATCTGCAGCTTGTCAGGCGTGATCTCTTCACCGGCGGCAACAGAATCGCGCACGACGACCACTTGGGTCAGCTTGCCGTCCGACGTTGCCCCAGTTTTGTTCTTTTGGATCTGGTTGTACGCGAGCTTGGCGACGATCACGCCCACAACCAGCGAAAGGCACAACGGAATTAGACTCTTCAAGTTCATAGCGTCTCCCAATCGAATTGGCGTTCCTTACCGCTTTAGTTCGGACAAACCGGTAAGGGGGTTTAGGTAGGTGAGAAGGGAAAATCCGGCGAGACGTAAATGAATGTCTATGTGAGATCCGGAGAGCGAAACAAAAAAAAGAATGACCAAGGAAATGATCCTTGGTCATTCGTTATCGGTCGTTTCAGTTGGGCGCGTACTTATTCTTTTCGCATCACGGTGACGCCCTTGACCTGCTTGGCCGAGCCGATCAAACCGAGCGGACGGAAGCCCGAGCCGACGGTGCCCCAGGTGCACGTCACGGACACGGTGATCGCCGTGCCCGCGGGCTGGCCACCAACGCTTGGCGAGATGGTTGGCGCGTAGCCCGAGCTCTGCAGGCCCGCCGCCGTCAGTGCCGC
>JACMJD010000606.1 GCA_014380825.1 Phycisphaerae bacterium
GCTGATGGCCGATCTTGAATACGACACGGTCAATCACATCCCGAACTACGACGAGACGCGCACCGAGCCCACCGTCTTCCCAAGCAAGTTCCCCAACCTGCTTGTGAACGGATCGACCGGCATCGCGGTGGGCATGGCGTGCAACCTGCTGCCGCATAACCTGCGCGAGATTTGCGATGCGATCGTCAAGGTGCTCGACAACTGGGAAATCGGCATCAGCGAGCTGCTCGAGATCATCAAGGGCCCGGACTTTCCCACCGGCGGCACGATTCGCGGAATGGATGGAATTCTCGACGGCTACAGCACCGGCCGCGGCAGGGTTACGCTTCAGGCGAAGATGCACGTCGAGTCGCTGAAGAACAATCGCCAGCAGATCATCATCGATGAGATCCCGTATGGCGTGATCCGCAAGAACATCGTGGAAGAAGTCGCCGCCGCCGTGAAGGACGATCGGATCAAGGACATTTCCGATGTGAACGATCACTCCGGCCGGCAGCACAAGGTGCGCATCGTCGTCGATCTGAAGCGCGACGCCGACCCTGATGTGATCATGACGCAGCTCTATCAGTACACAAGCTGCCAGATCACCGTGTCGATGATCAACATCGCGCTGGTGAACCGCCAGCCGCGCACGATGGGGATCAAAGAGCTGATCCAGCATTTCATCGAGCATCGCCGCGAGGTGATCGTCCGCCGCACGAAGTTTTTGCTTCGCAAAGCGCAGCAGAAGGCCCATCTGCTCGAAGGTCTGATCTTCGCGGTGTGCGATATCGATGAGGTCGTGAAACTGATCCGCTCGTGCAAGACGCGCGATGAGGCGATCGTGAAACTGCGTCAGCGCGCCTTCCGCATCGCGCCCGAACATCCGTTCGCGCCGCGTATCCCCGAAGTGCTAATGAGGAAGGCCGAGAAGGGCGCGCTTTTGACGCAAGTGCAGGCCGAAGCGATCGGCCGCTTGCAGCTCATTCAACTCGTCGGCTTGGAAATCGAAAAGCTCGTCGATGAATACCGAAAAGTCGTCGAGGAAATCGAAGGTTACGAAGCGATCCTGCGCGATCCGGTGCTCGTGGACGACATCATCCGCGAAGACACGATTGAGATGAAAGACAAGTACGGCGACGACCGCCGCACGGAAATCTCCGGCGGGGTCAGCGAGTTCAACATGGACAAGCTGATCGCGCAGGAAGACGTCGTCGTGACCGTCTCGCACGAAGGCTACATCAAGCGACTCCCGGTCGGCACGTATCGCTCGCAAGGGCGCGGCGGGCGCGGGATCCGCGGGACCGAGAGCAAGGAAGGCGATTTTGTCGAGCACCTGTTCGTCGCCAACACGCACGATTACCTGCTGTTCTTCACGAACCAAGGCCGCGTGTATGAGCGCCGCGTCTACGACGTGCCGGAGATGAGCCGAACTTCGCAGGGCCGATCGATCGCCAACCTGCTCAGTTTCCAGGACAAAGAAAAAGTTGCGAACGTGCTGGCGATCAAAGACTTCCAGAAGGGCGAACAGTTCCTCA
>JACMJD010000607.1 GCA_014380825.1 Phycisphaerae bacterium
CGTTCATACAACGAAGGTGAGTATCCGCAGAAGCTGGCCGAGGCGCAGCGGAACCTGGAGATGGCGAAGATCACCCTTCGTAAGCAGGAACAGAATCTGGCGCAGACGCGCAACCTGCTGGAGCGCGGTTACGTCACCAGCACCGACATGGAAAAGGCCCAGCTCGATCGCGTGACGGCCCAGAACGATTTTGAAAAGAAAACCACCGAGCTGCGCGTGCTGACCGATTACACGCACGAAAAGGAAGAGGCCGACAAGCAGAACAAAGTCGCGCAGGCGGAAAAGAAAGTCGCGCGGACAAATTCGGAAAACGCCAGCAACCTGGCGCAGAAGATCGCGGATGAACAGACGAAAGAGCAGTCGCTGCTGATCCAGCGGGCGACGCTCGATCACTGGCATCAGGAAGAAGAATCCTGCACGCTTCGCGCACCGTCGGAAGGCATGGTCGTGTACGGATCGAGCGTCAACACGATGTTTTATCGCGAATCGCCCATCCAGGCGGGCGCGAAGATCATGCAGCAGCAATTGCTGGCGCGATTGCCGGATACAAGTACGATGAAGGTCGTCGCGCGCATCGCCGAATCGAACGCCGCCAAGCTGCGGATCGACAAGGACAATTGGATGCGCGCCACCGTGAAAATCCAAAGCACCGGCGAAGTGGTGCCGGCCACGGTGACGTCGGTCAGCGTGTTGCCCGACAACACAATGCGGTGGATGAATCCGGATCTGAAGGAATATCCGGTCGATGTCACGCTCGATCGCACGCCCGCCGGGCTCAAGCCGGGCGCGAGCGCGACGGTGGAGATCCTGGTGCAGCATCTGGACGATGTGCTCACCGCGCCGCTCGGCGCGATCTATTCGCTCGGCACGGATCAGTACGCGTTCGTGCGCGATGGCTCGCGCGTCAAGCCGGTGAAGCTGACGCTCGGCGCGACGAACGATACCGTCGCGCAGATCAAAGACGGTCTCCAACTCGGCGATGAGGTGCTCGTGCTGCAACTCGGTCAAGGCCAGAAGCTGCTTGAAGCGGCGGGCATCAAGTCAAGCCCCGGAGGCCCAGCGAGCGACAAATCGCCCGCTACGCAACCCACCGTCCCCGGCGACCGCGTCGCCGAGACACCGACAGCACCGCAGCGATCATAACGACGATCGCGCCGCTCGGTTCTGGCACCGTGACGCGCAGGTCGTACAACCCCCACGTGTCGGCGGCCCCGCTCGTTAGATCTCCCAGCGGTCGCAGCCGCAGATTCGCGACAAAGCTGCGGTCATTTTCGAACGTCCCGCCAAACCCGCCGTCCGAAGGAGGAACCAGTATCCGAGCTTGAATCAATTGCATGCCGTCAACGATGTCGCCCGGTCCGATCACGCGGACGAGCTGGTCCTCGGCGGCGAGATACGCGTAGAGCGTGGAGTTCGATACACCGCGGAATGGGTCGGGCAGCTCGACGGTGGCGAGCACGTCGCCGTTGTCGTTGATCGCGTCGGATCCGTTGAAGTCGACGACCGATTCGGGCGCTTGGCCGGGAAACTGCGCGAGGACCAAAGTCCTCGCCGGACATCGTACGATGCGCATGATTTCGCTCCATCCAAGGGTGTGAATCAGGGGTGTCTGGCAGCGAAGGACGTGATCCTATCGGACGGGAAAGCGAATCCACAACGCCATAAATGTGAGCCGAGCCACGCTTCGGGGCCGAATAAACGGACTTGGGCGCCTCGACGAGGGCAATCCGTGAAACGCGCGCCAAATCGTCGTATAGTATGTCAGTTCGAATCGTTGCCCGCGGCCCGCAGATCCGCCGGCTTTTCGTGTCGTCGGCGTTCTACTATTTCAATCTGTTCACCTCATGGAATTGATCGCAATCCCTACCGCCGTTTCTGCCGGCCAACGCAAATGGATTTTGTGGCTGCTTGCGCCAATCGGTGCTCTGCTGATCCTGGGCGTGTTCTGGCTGATCACCTCGCGCGTCGGAACCGGAACCGGGCTCAGCGCGGGCGGCAGTTTCTACAACGTCCACCCGATCGACATGAACGTGACGATCGCCAAGGACGGTGAACTGGCGGCGGTCAACAACGTCGAAATCCTCTGCCGAGTCGAAGGCCAGACGACCGTGCAGACGCTGATCAAGGAAGGCTCGTTCGTCAAGAAGGGCGACATCATCATCACGCTCGATTCGAGCGCGATCAAACAGAAGATCGAAGACACGACGCTGGAGCTGCAAAAGGCGCAAGCGGATCTGACCAGCGCGCAGGAGATGCGCGAGATTCAGGTCAGCCAGAACAACGCAAACCTCGAGGCCGCGCAAGTGGCGCTCACGCTGGCGAAGCTGGATTTGCAGGGATACATCGAAGGCACGTATCCGCAGCAGGTCGCCAAAGCGACCAGCGATGTTGAGCTGGCCAGGCTGGCGTTGAAGAATAAGCAGGAGAGTCTGGCGCAGACGCGGGCGCTGTTCACGAAAGGGTTTGTCACCGCGACGGACATCAAGACGGCCGAGCAGGACATCGTGAAAACGACCGCCGACGTCACCACCGCCGAGAACGCGCTGGATGTGCTGACCAAGTACACGCACGAATCCGACCTAGCCAGCAAGAGGAACGCGCTGAGCCAGGCGGAGCAGAAGCTGATTCGCACCGAAAAGGAAAACGCCGCCAACTTCACCCAGAAGAACGCCGACGTGCAGGCGAAAGACCAGGGCCTGGAAGTGCTGAAGCGTCGCATGGAGCGCTATCAGGAACAGTTGGCCGCGTGCACGATCATCGCGCCGACGGATGGATTGGTCGTGTACGCGACGTCGGGCGATCGCAACGCACAGAGCGCGTTGCAGGAAGGCGCTCAGGTGCGCGAACGGCAGGCGCTGGTGAAGCTGCCTGAAACATCGAGCATGAAGGCCGTCGTCCGCGTCGGCGAAGCGCACGTCTGGAAATTGCGTGAAGGCCAGCGCGCTCGGATGAAGCTGTCCAGCGGCGCGATGATCGAAGGCACGCTTACTTCAATCAGCGTGCTGGCGGACAACACGCAGCGCTGGATGAACCCGGACGTGAAAGAATTTCCCGTCGATCTGGTGCTCGATCAAACGCCGGCGGGTTTGAAGCCGGGCATGCGCGTGGACTGCGAGATCTTGATCGACCGCGTCGAAAGCGTGCTGGGCGTTCCGCTGGCGAGCATTTTCTCGGCGGATGGAAAGAGCTACGTCTTTGCTCGCACCGGCGATGGCGCGACCAAGCCGGTCGAGATCAAGCTCGGGAAGGTCAACAACGAATACGCCGAGGTGAAGGAAGGGCTGACGAGCGGCCAGGAGGTGAAGTTCCTTCAGATCGGTGAAGGTTCGGAACTGCTGGCACGGGCGGGGATCAAATTCTCGACCGAAGGAACCGATCGCGGATTCACCGGCGGCGCGAAGGGCAATCGTCGCACAGCTGGCAGCGGCGTTCCCGGCGTCGGCGCGGCAGGCGCGAACGCAGAAAACTCCGGCGCGGCTGCGCCGGCAAATCCGAATGCCGCGGCAGTGGCGCCGCCAGGCGCGGAAGTGAATCCAGCCGGCAATAGCGGAACCGGCAGCGAAGGATCACCACGACCCGGCGGTGGTCGACGAGGCGGCGGTGGACGGCGCGGTGGCGGAAACGGTGGCGCGGCGCCGGGCGGCGGCAATCCGGGCGGCGATCCTTCAGCCCCCAGCGGCGCACCGGCAGGCAGCGACGCGCCGAAGAAATAGCGTCGCGGCTGGGACCGCAATTCCAGATTCAATGTCGAACCGCGAGCACTTCCGGCGGCGATGCAAATTCTCCCGTGGATTACGTTCGCATTGGTCGCCGCTGTCGGGCTTACTCCACCGAGTCGAAGAATCGGCAGCCAGATTTGGCGAATGATGTCGCGCCTGGCGATTCGCCCGCTCGCGGCAGCGGCGGCGATTTTCGCGTTCACGTTTACACTGGGCGCGTTGTTGCCTGTGCTAGGCCGAGCGCCGATCCCGAGCGTTCACGATGAGTTCGCAAATCTTCACGCCGCCGACACGTTCGCGCACGGGCGATTGACAAACCCGACTCCGCGCCATTGGGAACATTTCGAAACCGTGCACGAGCTGATGCGTCCAACGTACGCATCGAAGTTCCCGCCCGGCGAAGGACTCATGCTCGCGGTTGGACAGTGGCTGGGAAGCGCGGCGATCGGTGCAGTCATCGCCAGCGCGTTGGCGGCGGTCGTGATCTTCTTCGCCATGCGCGAATGGATCTCGCCACGATGGGCGCTGCGGACTGGAATCCTGACCGCGATGCATCCGCTGTTCTTCCAGTGGGGCCAGAGTTACTGGGGCGGTAACGTCGCGATGATCGGCAGCGGCCTGATCTTCGCCGGCGCGGGTCGGTGGATGCGGCGAGCGGATTTGCGTAGCGGCATTCTGGTTGGTCTGGGTCTGTGTGTATTTGCCATCAGCCGCCCGTTCGAAGGGCTGATCGTCGCGACGCTGCTCGGCGCGGTCGTGCTGTGGCACACGCATCGTCGACCGCGCGCGATGCTGGGGCCCGCATTGGCGATGCTCGCCGTCCTGATTCCCGGGATGATGTGGCTGGCATATTACAACCACCGTATCACCGGCGATTTCTCCCGGCTGCCATGGGTCGAATATGCCGACCAAGCCATGTCCACGCCGATCTTCGTGGGTCAGTCGCTTCCGGCACTGCCCGATTATCGGCACGACAAGCTGCGGCAGTTTCACGCCGGATACGAGCGAGTGGAGTTTGAGCGGCAGCAGCGCGTCGGCTATCTCGGGCGGTTGTGGACCGCGTTGCGTGAAGTCGGTGAGCATTGGTTCAATCCTCCGGTGCTCGGGCTGCTTCTGCCCTGCGCTGCGATCGCCATCGCCAGGAGCCGCGCCGCGCGGATCGGCGTTTCCCTGTTTGTCGGCCTGCTGCTGCTGCATCCGGCGCTCACGCCATGGATTCGTCCGCAATACCTGGCGGCGGCCGGCGCGGGGTTCGTCGCCGTGATTGTGCAATCGATGCGCGCGCTTAACCGGTGGTCGAGGTTCGGTCCCGCGTTGGTCGCGGGAATTATCGCGGCGCAGTTTGCAACGACGGGAGTGACGATCGCGCAGAAGCTCGCGAACGATTCTCCGCCGGGCATCGCACGAGAGAACATCGTTCGCCGGCTCCGCGATCTGCCCGGCCCGGATTTGGTGCTGGTGCGCTATTCGCCGGCGGTGCAGTCGATCTTCGAATGGGTTTACAACGACGCCGATATCGAGGCATCGGACATCGTGTTTGCGCGATCGATCGATTCGGAATCCGATCGAGCGTTGCTCGCGGACTTTGCGGATCGATCCTGGTGGCTGTTGTCGATCGACGGAACCACGATGGATTTTAACCGGTTGATCCTGCCGGCGACGAAGCCGCTCACGGAATGAGTACGCGTATGCTGAGTGACAACCGCGAATCCGAAGGCAGTTCACCGCGACGGCGCGGCGCGCTGGGAGCGATCGTCGTTTGCGCGGCGTTGGTGTTCGGCTTCGCGCTGCTGAGCTACTCGGCGGTGTCCACCAAGTCGGCGACGTTTGATGAGCCGTATCACTTCGCCGCCGCGTATACGCACGTGTTTGCGAACGACTACCGCCTCGATCCGGAAGATCCGCCGCTCTGGAGCTGGCTGGCGATGCTGCCGATCTCGCGCGATGCGTTGCAAACCGCGCCGCTCGAGCTGCGGTGGCAGCAGGTGATTCGCGACCGGGACGCGGCCCCCGGTTGGGTCGAAGACGTCATGTACCACGTGCCCGGCAATGATGCTGCCGAGCTGATCAACCGATCGCGCATGGCGATGACGACGCTCGGAGCGCTGATCGTCGCGCTGGCTTGCGCGATCGCGTGGAAGCTCGCGGGACCGGTCGCCGCGATCGCTGCGGGCGTGTTGCTCGCACTCGATCCGCTGCTGCTCGGCCACGCGCCGCTCGTGAAGAACGATGTCGCGATCTCGCTGATCACGCTGCTGCTGGCTGGCGCGCTCATCGCGACGATGTCGCGCGCGACGATCTGGCGGCTGCTCGCCGTCGCGGTGTGCATCGGGTTGGCTCTCTCGACGAAGTTCTCGGGCTTGATGCTGTTCCCGCTGGCGATGGCGAGTTTAGGTGTGCGCGCGATCGGCACGCGGCCGTGGAGGTTTCTGTCGCGAGATCTCGTCACCCGTCGCTCGAAGCTCGGCGCGGTTGGCGTGTTCGCGATCGCCGCCGCGCCGATCGCCTGGGCGATCATCTGGGCGAGTTATGGGTTTCGATATTCGCCAACGCCGCAGCGCGATGTCGTGCTGGATGAGGCGTACTTCGTCAATCAGGTGCGAATGCGGACACTCGTTGGTGAGCTGGGGCGCGATCCAACGTCCGCCGAGATCGCAGGCTGGCGACCGAACCTCTCGACGCGCGCCGTGTTGTGGATGAATCGGAATCATCTTCTGCCGAACGCGTACAGCATGGGGTTTCTATTCACGTACGGGGCGACGCAGAGCCGCACCGGCTTTCTGCTGGGCGAGCTGCGCAATACGGGCTGGTGGTATTACTTCCCGTTGGCGATGCTGTTCAAAACGCCAATGGCGTCGATCGTCGCGGTGGTCGGCACGATCATGGTCGCGACTATCGTGAAGATTCGGCGTCGAATCGCGCTCCCAGATCGCGTGCGCGATTTCACGATCTGTCTGCTCGTGCTGGGCGGTGGATACCTTGTCCTGGCGATGTCGTCGCGCTTGAATATCGGCGTGCGCCATATGCTGCCGATCTACCCGCTGCTGTACATCGCGACCGCGATTGCGTTCGCAATGCTGCTGGCGCATCGCCGTCGCGTGATGAATGTCGTCGGCAGCGTTCTGGCGATCGTGCTCGCGTTCCAGACGTTCTCGGCTTGGCCGGATTTCATCGCGTTCTTCAATGCACCCAGCGGCAGCGCGCGGGGCGGACTGCGAATGCTGGGCGATTCGAATCTCGATTGGGGTCAGGATCTTCCATTGCTGGCGGATTGGCAGCGACGACACCCGGGGGTGAGACTCTACCTTGCCTATTTCGGCGTGGCGGATCCGGACAGCTATGGCCTGGAATTCGTGAACGTCGGCGGCGCCGCGGCGTCGCGCCGGCCGCTTGGTGCGCTCAGCGGGCCTGGTGTATTCGCGGTGAGCGCGACACGCTTGCAGGGGATTTATCTACCGCCGGAGCTACGCGAAAAGTACGCGACGCTGCGCGACATCCGTCCACGCGAAGTGCTGGGCGGCACGATTTATCTCTACGATCACCCGTTCGAGAAATCGTCACGGGATTAGAAACACCATGTTGAACCCGATCGCCAGCGCGATCAGCAGCATTGTGGCGAAGACCGTGACGCGCTGCGCGAGCGACCAACCCCGCAACTCAGCCGCGGCGGGAAGGAGGAACATCGGCAGCATGAAAATCCATACGCGGCTGGTTTCCGATTGCAGCAACGCGATGATCGCCACCAGGATTGGAAGCGCGATCCCGAAGATCGACAGCCAGAATAAATCGCGGTCGCGCCGGCACAGGAATGCGATGCCAAGAATCACCGGGAGCAAAATGATCCATCCGAAACCCAAGGCGAAGTCGACCAGATCAAACCAGATGGTGGCTGGATACGGACGATGATCCGAGTACCGCAGGAGTATCTCGCGTTGGTTCAAGAGCGCCGCGCGAAACGTGGCGATTGGATTGAATCCTGTCGTCAGGGCGAGCACGAGATAACACGCCGCGAACGTGCACAGACCTGTCAGCGTCAGCTTTACGATCTGCCGGATGCGGTGCGATCGCTCGGTTCTGGCGACAACGATGTGTCGAATCGTCAACATCACCAACAGCGCGCCGAGTACCAGCAGGTTGTACGTAACAAACGTGGCCGCCATGAGCGTCACGCCAAACAGGATTGCGAACCGCAGGCTGTTTCTGGTGATGGCCAAATGCCAGAATCCGATCATGGCGGCGACGAAAATCGGATAGGTCGCATCGAAGGTGGGGAAATGAAAAAGGTAACCGGGACAAAGTGCCAGCAAGGTTGCGGAGATGAGTGCCGTTTGGCGGTCTCGCGTGAACATCTTTGTCAACCAGTAGGTCGTGGGAATCGAGCACGCCGCCAGCGCGCCAAGCACGATTCCGGAGATGATCGCCGAGCGATCGCCGAATCCGAATGCGCGGATGAACGCCAGGTAATACATCACCGCGCCCGGCGGTTTGCTGCGCGTGTGCAGGTTCGCGTTGGCGTGCGACATGAATTCCGGATACAGGGACAACACGCCGTCGACATTTTGCAACGCGGCGGCATCGCTGTAATAGCTCGTCGCCTGCGGGCTGCGCACGACCGCCGCCAACTGCGCGAAACTGGCTGGCGGGGTGAAGACCCACATGAACGTCAGCTTCAGCGCGAACACGCTGATCATCACCAGCGCGATGGCGAGCACGGCGGTGGCGCGCGATCGAGGTCGGATGAACCACGCGACGATGATCGGCGCCGCCGCCGCGAGCATCGGCACCGACCACCAGAGAAGCGGCAGCGATCCCGGAATGCGATACGCCCAGAACCAGTACCAGCTTCCGTTGATCCAGGATGCCTGCTTCATTACGCAGCCGGCCAGCACCAGGCCGATCGTCGCGGTGACGATCGGCACCAGCCAAGTTGCCTGATGTGAGCGATTCTGGTCCATTGTCGTTGAGCGCGATTGTGTCGGCGGATTCACCACATGCAAGATCTCCGCGTGCGTCACGGAACGCAATCTTCGTCTGCGCGCTGCTGCTGATCGCCTTCGGCCTGTTGTGCTACCTGGCCGTCTCCACCAAATCCGCGACGGCGGATGAGCCACTGCATGTGACCGGCGCGTACGCGCACGTGTTCATGCGCGATTACCGCCTGAACCCCGAAGATCCGCCGCTGTGGAATTATTGGGTGATGCTGCCGCGATCGCACGATTCGCTGCACCTACCGACCGATCACGAGCTGTGGCGCAAGCAGTTGGACGACACCTCGTGGGAGATGCCGTACTCGAGCATCGTGTTGTTCACCGCGCAGAACGATGGAGCGCGGTTTATCCAGTCATCGCGCCCGATGATGGTCGTGCTGGGCGTGGCGCTCGGCGCGCTGATCGCTTGCTGGGCGTGGCAGGTCGCCGGACGCATCGGCGCGATTGTTGCGACGACTTTGTTTGCGTTTGACCCGAACTTGCTCGCGCACGCGGCGCTGGTGAAAAATGACGTCGCGTTTGCGCTGGTGATGACGGCGATGTGCTTCGCTGTGTGGCGGGTCGGTCGCCGGGCCACGCTGTTGAACGTCGCGTCCGCCGCGATTGCATTGGGCGCGGCCATGACCACGAAGTTCTCGGGCGTGCTACTTGCGCCGATGTTGGTCGCGATGATCTCCGCGCGCGCCCTCGTGCCGAGCGAGTGGCTCGTCGTCGGTCGCCCGATGCGAACGGCGCGATCGAAACTCCTGGCGGCCACGATGATTTGTGCAGTCGTCGCGATCGTGTCGTGGGCGATGATTTGGCTGGCGTACGGCTTTCGTTTCGACGCCACGCCGGACCCCGGTTCGCGCTTGCCCACCGCGCGCATGGTGACGCGAACGGCCGAGGAACGATTCTTCGTCCGCCACAATCGCTGGCCCAGCGAGGCGGAACTGAAGGTGGCCGATCCGGGTCTGATCGCGCACGCGACGACGTGGGCAGAGCGACATCACCTCTTGCCGCAGGCGTGGTTGTACGGATTCTTGTACACCTACCAATCCACGCTTGTGCGCACGAGTTTCCTGCTCGGCCGGTTCAGCGAAACCGGATGGTGGTATTACTTCCCGCTGGCGATGGCGTTCAAAACGCCAATCTCAACGATCGGGGCATGCGTGATTGCATTGGTCGTCGCACTTCTCAAGCCACGTCATCCAGAGCGGTACTCCGCGAACGATCTAGCTTCCATCGACAAGCCAGATCCTTCGCGGAGTACCGCTCAGGATGACATGCTGCGTTCAGTGTCGCGCTCATGGACGCTCATCTGCATGCTCATCCCGATCGCGATCTACATGGCCAGTGCCATGACCACCAATCTCAACCTGGGCCTGCGGCACGTGCTGCCGGTTTATCCGATCATCTACCTCCTGATCGCGATGGCTGCTTCGAGGTTGGCGTCGCTTCGACCGCGTATCTTCAAGTGGAGCGCGATCGTGCTGGGCGTCGCGCTTGTCGCAGAATCAGTCGTGGCGTTTCCGAATTACATCGCGTTCTTTAACGCCCCGTCGCGTCCGTATCGCCTGCACTTGCTAAGCGATTCAAATCTCGACTGGGGCCAGGATCTGCTGGCGCTCTCGCGTTGGCAGGCGGAACACCCGAGCACGCGGCTGTATCTTTGCTATTTCGGATCGGTCGACCCGGCCGTCTACGGCATCAACTACATCAACCTGCCTGGCGGAACGTACCTCAACAACGAACAGCAGGCGCCCGACCAGCGCGGCGTTATCGC
>JACMJD010000608.1 GCA_014380825.1 Phycisphaerae bacterium
AGTTTCGATAACCAGGTCACCGACGCGTCTGTGATTCGCGCTCACCTGCGTCGGATCGACAAACCGCACCTCTTCCGATTTCAGCACGTCCACGGCTTTCGCTTTCGCGACTGGGGTGCGGCTGTAGATGTGCGCGATCTGATGATCCACCATCGCAACCGCGCCACTGCGGTGGTAGTCGATCAGCTTTCCATCGGGTGTGTCGCGTGTGACGAGCAGACCCGCGTCGCGCAGAAGTCGATTCGGTTGCACGAATCGATCGACACTGTGCATCGAGTACTCGCTGAGCAGGACAACTTCTGCGCCGTCATCCGTCACCGCATCCATGAGCGGGGCGAGCACCGCTGCTAAATCGGTCACAGCTTGCGTCGCTTGTGGTGAATCCGGCCCGAAGCGCTGGAGGTCGTAATCCAAGTGTGGGATGTAGACCAATTGCAACCCGGGCACGTGATTCTTCCACACGTGCGCCGCCGCCCGGGCGATCCAGCGGCTGGAATCGATCTTCGCCAGCGGTCCCCAGTAGTTCATCAGCGGGAAGGGGCCTAGCTCGTCGAAGAGTTGTTCGACCAACTCTCGCGGTTGCGACCAGCACAGGCTCGTGATCTTCCCGTCCGGCCCGTGCTCGGGCTTCGGTGTAAGGACGATGTCGGCCGCCGGTTTCCGCGGTTCGACGAACCCCGGCATCGAGTTCTGGAAGAACAACATGGCCGTCTTCCATTTGCTCTTGCCGGAGGTGTCCTGCCAGAACCGCGGCGCTTCGACGAACTGATCGCTCTGCTCCCAGAAGCTGACCTGTCGTCGATATTCCGCGAAGCTGCTCGGATCGATCAGCCGCTGATCTTCGGGTGAACGAAACGTCGCGATACCGTTCGAGATAATCCCATGCTTCGACGGCGGCACGCCAGTCGTCAGCGTCGCCTGCATTGAGCACGTCACCGCCGGCCAGGTTGGCGTTAGTCCGACTACGCGCTTGGTGGCGATCCATTTCGCGAGCGACGAGCCGGCTGGAATCGCATGCAACAGCTTCTGGCTGAGCCCCGGAACATCAATCACACAAACCCGAGCCATGGTGACAAACTCCTTTCGCGACCGCAGACGCTTGACCACAATAGCAGGCGATCATGCAAGTTGAAGTGGTGAATCTTCCGTGCGACCTGAAACCCAAACATGTGCGCGACCGCGCGGTGGTTGTCTTAGACGTGCTGCGCGCGACGACAACGATGATTGCGGCACTGCGCGCCGGTGCGACGGAAATCAGAATTTTCGAATCCCTCGACGCTGCACGCACCGCCGCTCGCGGCGTCGCCGATCGAGCGATTCTCTGCGGAGAAGAACGCTGTCAGAAACCCTCCGACTTCGACCTCGGCAACAGTCCGGCAGACTTTGCACGCGAGGAAATTGCCGGTCGTACGCTGTTCATGAGCACGACGAACGGCACGCGTGCCATTGTTGCCGCTCGCGGCGCTCCAATCGTTGTCGTCGGAGCTTTGATCAACGCGACTTCAATTGCAAACGCACTTGCGCTTTCGCGGCGCGACGTAACGCTGTTGTGCGCCGGCACCGACGGAGCTTTCTCGATCGAAGATTTCATCGGCGCCGGCGCGATCATCCATCGTCTTGCGGATGCGTCGCTGTCAGCAACCGCACGATCAAGCTTGGCCAACTATCTCGACGCAAAAAACAATCTGCGTGAAGCGCTCCGCGCCGGCCCCGGCGGTCGCAATGTGATGGCCGCCGGTCTCGAAGCCGACATCGATTTCGCCGCTAACATCGATTCGATCGAGTTCGTCGGACGCGTGCACGCGAATCCGCTAACGGTCAGGCGGCACGACCCCGGCGACGCAGTGTGATGAACATCGACACGCTCGCGATCATCGTGATCGCGCCGGGTTCCGGAATCACGTCCTATGTGAAGCCCAGCTTGTTCGTGTCGAATGGATCAAGCTGGTCGCGCACCGTGTTGTTCACGGTGTCCTTGAACCCGATGATATTGTTGGCCGCCCCGAACTGCTTGAGCATGGTCGTCGATGGCCGGGCCGGCTGCGGGGTACTGCTGAAATGCGGTGAGCGACCCGTTCGTGCTGAACGTGCAAGCCGCCGCCGAGACCAACCGCGAACGCGCAATGACCATGTCTAGGCTCTTTCTCGAGAACGTCAATGAAATGTTGGTCGCGCAACACTGGATTCCGTTCCGCGCGAAAGCCCGTCGCGCGGACGGCACGGATTGAGCGAACTCGCGAGTCTTCTCACGCACGTCGGAAGGGCAGGCAGCGAGTCGAATGGAGCGACGGGGAATCGAACCCCGATTTGCTGAATGCGATTCAGCCGTCATCCCGTTAGACCATCGCCCCGAACTACCAACAGCGGGATAGCTATTCAGTTTATTCGGCCTGCGAGTATATTTCCGGCGGTGCGTCCGTCAAGCTTGCCGCGTGCGATCGGAAATTTGCGGGGGCGCTTTGACGAGCGAATTCATTTCAACATATAGTTCTGTCGTTGCGCCCGTGCTTCGCGGGTCTTAGGGGATGTGTTCAATTTGTTTCGACAGGAGCACTGGGTGATGACCAAACGCGTGCAAGGCGCGACCGATCAGGATCTCGATCAACTAACCAGCCTTTTTCGACTGCTTTCCGACAAGACGCGACTGAATATTCTGATGCTGCTGACGGGCGGCGAACGCAATGTCAGCAACTTGTGTGAATCGCTGAAGCTGCCGCAGCCGACGGTGAGCCATCACCTGGGATTGCTGCGCCTCAACAACGTCATCGGCAACCGCCGCAGTGGCAAGCAGGTGTTCTACAACCTGAACGGACGGGTTGATGTAGGAGACGGGACGAGCCTGCAAATTCGGTCGGATAATTTTGAGATTAAGATTAATCCGAGTGCGGGTAGGGACGACGAGTAGCAACCGCCGACCTGCGCGTTTCATTCCACCGACCGTTCGCGGAAGCGATGACCGGTGAGTCGGACGAACACGTCCTCGAGCGTGGGCTGTCCCACCGAGATTGATTGCACCGCGCCGGGGGGCAACGCTTCGATTATCCGGGGGACGAATTCATGTGCTCGCGGCAGCTCCACGCGCAGCACGCCATCCACGACTTTTGCGTCGACTCCCAAGCGATCGCGAAGCGTCTGTGACGCAGCGCCGGTATCAGACGTGATCAGCGAGATCACGTCGCCACCGATCTGAGATTTCATCGCGGCGGGCGTGTCGCAGGCCAGCAGCCGGCCGCTCTCCAGGATCGCCAGGCGGTCGCAGCGGTCGGCTTCGTCCATCAGGTGCGTGGTGAGCAGGATCGTCACGCCTTGCTGCAGGCGCGCTCGATGCAGGATGTCCCACAGATCGATCCGGGCGGCCGGATCTAATCCGGTGCTGGGTTCGTCCAGCAGCAACACGCCGGGGCGTGTGAGCATTCCCTTGGCGAGCTCGACCCGGCGGCGCATCCCGCCGCTGAACTTCCCGACGCGCTCGGATGCGCGATCCGACAGGTTCAGTGCGGCCAGCATCTCGGTGATTCGCGATTCAAGCTCCGCCCCGCGCAAGCCGTAGAGGTGTCCATGATGACGGAGGTTTTCGGATGCGGTCAGGTGCTTGTCCAGGCTCGGCGACTGAAAGACCACCCCGATGCCGCGTCGCACGTCATCGCGCTGACTGACGACATCGCGGTTGAAGATCGTCACGCGACCTTCGGCCGGCGGAATGAGCGTGCTGAGAAGCCGGAACAGCGTGGTCTTGCCGCTGCCGTTGGGACCGAGGAAGCCGAAGATCTCCGAGGCGCGGACGTCGAGCGAGACGTCACTCAGCGCGACGCGCGAGCCGTATCGGTGCGTCACGCGATCGACGCGAACGGCAATTTCGGTCGAGGTTGACGAGGAGGTGGTCGTCACGTTGTGAAAGTCAAAAACCCATGCCAGGGGCATGGGCTTTGACGCGTGTATGCAAACGAAAAGAACGTCTCGGTTTCAATGATGCTTCGCGCCGGTCTCGACCAGATGCACCGGATTGAACATTTTCAAGCTGCTGCTGTGACTGGTTTCCGGATTCGTCAGCACGATGTCGGGGATCAGCGCGCACACCAGCAGCACGCACAGGCACAGCGGCACGATGAAGATCAGGTAGATCAGCTTGCCTTCATACTTCAGGTGCATGAAGTACAACGCCACCAGCGAGCCCTTCACCGACGCAACCGCCAGCGCGAGCAGCACGTTGACGATTTCGACTTCGAAGCGGTACAGCGCGACGGCGACGGTGACGACGGTCAGCACGACGAGTGCGCCGAACACCTTCATATAAGGAATCTCATGGTGCGGCGCGCCCTCGGTGTGGCCGTGCTCGGGTTCGGGCATTCTTGAGGAGATTGAGGTCATCGGAGCTCCAGAGAGGTTAGAGGGCAGAGGTTAGCGGTCAGGGAAGAAGAGCGACTTTGCATTTTCCTACCCTCTACCTTCTGACCTCTACCCTCTCTCCAGTTAAATCAAATACAGCAACGGGAACAGAAAGATCCACACGAGATCGACAAAGTGCCAGTACAGGCCGACGTATTCCGTGTGCGCCGGCTTCAATTGCCCTTTAAGGGCGAAGATCATCAGGATAGCAATCGGCACCATGCCGCCCAGCACGTGAACGCCGTGTACGCCGGTTGCGGTGAAGTAGCAGGCGTAGAAGACGTTCTTCCACGGGCCGTAAGTGATTTCCTGCGAGATTTTCTCGGGGATATTGTGCTCGGTGGGCTTGACGTCGTCGATTTTCTCCACACCCGCTTCCTTGGCGGCCAGCGCGTGGACGTCGCCTTCGCTGATCAGGTTGATGTTGAAGTTCGCGGGCACGGCAGCTTTATAACCCGTGAGCGTGCGCTTGCCGTCCGCGTGCTTATGCACGTGGCCGTCGAACACCTGAAGCGGCTCCCCCTGACTGGTGCGGGCGACGATCGTCGCATGGCCGAACTTGTCGGTGTATTCGACGGTCTTGATCCCCATGAACGCGCAGGCGCACAGGAACGTGACGAGCAGCCCGATGAGCACCTTCTTGCGATCGCCCTTATGGGCCGCGTCGACCGCGATGTACATCGTGACCGAGGAGAGGATCAGCACGATCGTGTTCGTGCCCGCCAGCACCTTGCTCAGGATCGCCGCGTGGCGCGAGAACAGGTCGGGCGAACCAGACCGCAGCACGATGTACGTTCCGAGGACGCCGATGAAGAACATGATTTCGCTGGCGAGGAACAGCCAGATGGCGATTTTCCCCGGCGCGGTCGGATCGCCGTGGCTCGTCACCGGATCCGGTGCGTGCTCTTCGGGAATGTAGCCGTGATCGAGAATCGAGTCGGACAAGGGAAGCTCCTAGTTGGTTATTCGTTCTTGGTTATTGGTTCTTCGGTGTTGCTTAGCGTGGGGAGGTCGTTCGTTGAACCCACACCGAATAACCAAGAACCAAGAACCAAGAACTCTCCACTTCAATCACCGCGGCGCCGCGTACTTCAAATCGATCGTCATCGGCGCCGCCTCATTCACTTCAACATCCTGCTCAAGTCTTCCGTATCGCTCATGCCACGTAACGAGTTTGTACTTGCCCGCGGGCAGATTGGCGAGTTCGAAGCGGCCGTCGCTGTCGGTGACGGCGAAGCAGGGGTTTTCGAATACGCCGATGTACGCGGTCATCCACGGGTGTACGTCGCACTTGGCACGGATGAATTCCGGCTCGCGAAACCTGATGGTTTTCTCGTCGCCGGGCGAGGTCATGCCGAAGTTTTTCGATTCGTTCCGCTGCGTCGAAAGATGCACGTTGTGCATCGTGTCATCGCTCGTGCGAACGCGAAGCGTCTGGCCGATGCAGACACCGACGACGTGCGGCGTGTAGCGGCAGCCGATCTGATCGAGCGTCGGCGACGGCAACGACTGGCCGTTCACGCGCGGGAGACCGTCGATGTACACGAATGTGTTGGCCAGGCCACCGTTGGCACCGATGACGACGGTTTCTTCCTTCAGCGTCTTAGGCGCGCCGTCGCAGCAGGGCGTATTGCGGATCTCGGTCATCACCGGCGGCGGACCGTCGAGGATGATCTGACCGCGGATGATTCTGGCGCCGTGAATCGTGCTGGCGTCGGCCGGCTGCGCGGAGCTGGCGTTGGAGCGCTGGTCGCAACCGAGCGCGCATGCGATCAGCAACGAGGCGATTGCAAAATGAAAATGGAACATTGCAAATCTCAAATTCGTCTCAGTCGTTCAAATCTTGTCCAGCATCATCGCGGCCAGCAGCAGCGGGAGATAAATGATCGAGGCGAAGAACAGCTTGCGCGCGTCGACGCGCGTGCCGCCGCTGGTGGCGCAGGAGATCGCGAAGCTCAGGAACGCGAGCCCCAGCAGCAATGCCGCCGTGAAATACGCGGGGCCGGCGACGTTGAACTGCACGGGCATCAGGCTGACCGGGATGAGCGCGATCGCGTAGAGCACCATCATTCGGCCGGTGATCGGCAGCCGCGGATTGTCCTCGACGCACGGCAGCATCTTGAATCCGCCGGCGCGGTAGTCGTCGCGATAGAGGATCGCAATCGCCA
>JACMJD010000609.1 GCA_014380825.1 Phycisphaerae bacterium
CTCAAGACGTACGTGTCGAAAGATCCCGGCATGCCCTGGCCGCAACTGTTCGACGCGCAGGCGGCCGCCGGTCAGCAGTGGCACCCGATCACCACGAGTTTCGGCATCGACGGCATCCCGACGATGTTCCTGATCGACAAGAAAGGCGTCGTCCGCAGCGTGTCGGCTCGCGAGAACTTCGAGGAAATGGTCCCGAAGCTGCTCGCCGAAGCCGGGCAATAAACACCGACGCCGATACGTCTGTCATTCTCCGCGAAGCAACGAATCTCGGTGTGCCGATGAGCCTCGGCGGCCGAGATTCTTTGTTTTTCGCGGTTTAGCGTATCTGTCGTCTAAATGCTTGTTGTGGGGCCAAGCGGATTCTAGAATGATCTGCCAACCCGCGCCGGATGCGAGCACGCTTAATGCGGTGATCGAAAAGCGGGGAATCCTCTCGCTCGTTCGTTGGCATGCATTTTTGGAGTACACGCATGAATGTTCGACGAATCTGGATCGCCATGTTCTGCCTCCTGATTTGCACGGTCGGCCTGGCCGACACGTTGAAGCTCAAGGACGGGACCGTACTGGAAGGCAAGATCCAGGAGGCGGGCGATAAGTACTGGATCAAACTCACGAACGGCGAGACGCGCATCGTGAGCAAGGCAGACGTCGCCCAGAGGATCGTCGGCGACGCCAAGCCTTCAGCGCCAGCGGCACCGGTAAAGCCGGGCGCCGCCGCGCCTCCACCTTCGCCTGTCGCGTCGGGTGCGGTCGCTGGTACGAGCGGCGGGTTCGCGTCCGTGAAGATGAAAGCCGATCGCGTCGACGCGCCGATCCAAGGCGTCCAGCTCTGGGAATCGTTCATCAAGAAAAGCCCCTCCGCCGGTGACCTTGTGGCGGCCAAGGGTGAACTGGAAAAGTGGGAACAGCTTAAGAAAGACAACGCCGAAAAGATCAATGGCAAATGGGTGGGCGGCGTCGAGCGCAAACGCATCGTCAAGCAAGCCAAAGGGATGGTGAAGGACGGCATCAAGCAAATCGAAGACGGCCAATCAACGGCCGGGTTCAAAAAATTCGAAGAAGCCATCAAACTGTATCCGCAAAGCTATGAAGCAAATTTCCACCTCGGGCTGTACTACCTGAAGAAGAGCACGATCGGCCGAGCGGGCAACCTGGAACATCTCGACAAGGCGATCAAGACGCTCGAGAACGCCGCCAAGATCGCGCCGAAATCGTCATCGGCGTTCAGCAATCTGGCGATCGGTTACTCATTCAAGAACCGGCATCGCGAAGCGATCATCGTGGCGTACAAGGCCGCGAAGATGCACGAATCCGAAGGCACGGTGACGAACCTGATCGCAGCGATCGGCAGCGCCCCGCGCGGCACGCGCGAACAGGCCTGGGCGAAGCCGATCGTCGAAGATGCGGTTTTGATGACCGAGCGCCACAAGGTCGGAAACGGCGGTGGCTGGTACTACGTCAATCCCGCTGAGACCGATGAAATCCCCGGCAGCGATAACCCCGCCGGCACGGTGTGGTCGGGCTCGGGTTTCTTTGTTACCGATGACGGCTATCTGATCACAAACCACCACGTCGCCACCGGCGAACCCAAGTCACCGATCAAACCGGAAATCGGCTTCCGTGTTCGCATGGATGATGGCACTGAGAAAGCCGCCGAGTTGATCGCCGTGGACGATGTGGCCGACATCGCGATCATGAAGATCGTACCGGACAAGCCGACCGTTCCGCTGAAGCTCGCCGATTACGCACCCGATCAAGGCGCGCAAATTCTGGTGCTGGGTTACCCGGCCACTGGTGATGATGAGCACACACTCGAAATTTCCGACGGCAGCGTGAAGAGCATTCACGAAGGCGATGAGCACGAAATCTGGATGAACCTCAACACGACGCACGGCAACTCCGGTGGCCCGATCGTCGATGCCGAGAACAACATGGTCGCGATCCTGACCGCCGGCCGCGAATCGTTCAACATGACGATCGTGCTCGGCGTGAGCACGAGCCAGATCAAGACGTTCCTCGGCAAGATCGGCGACAAAGCGCCCAAAATTCAGTGGGCGGCGAAGAAGCCCGACATGGAAAAGTTTGACGCGGTGAAGCTGACCGCGGCCGCGAAGGTGAGCACGGTCTGCGTTATCGCGGTGAGGAACGCCGAGTAAATAATTATGAGACCGCGAAGACGCGAAGAGTGATTTCTGCATGACTTCGCGACTTCGCGGTCTCTGATCGTGTCTTCCAAACAAAACCGGGCCGGCGCCACGCAATGGCGCCGGCCCGATTTGTTTAACGCGTCGCACTCGATCTCGCAGGTCGGTCGACCAAGGCCCTTCTGGCGAGGGGCCCGGGTCGCGCTTGACTCGAGCGCGGTTGACTGACAAACGCTATTCGTTGTTGCCGCTGGTCTCCTCAAGCATCTTGCGAAGGTAGCCGTTCTCGCGGCGGGTGGCTTCGAGATCGAACACCAGATACTTGATGCTCAGGCGCAGATAATCCAGGCTCTCCTGAAGACTGCTGACGGTCCGTTTAAGACGTTCGTGACGCTGGCGCGTCTCGTCCGCCAGTTGTTCGAGCTTGTTGCGCTCGCTGGGCGGCAGCGTGCTGATTTCTCCCATCAGCTCGGCCAGACTCGATTGAAACTCCTGCTCGTTCATCGCAAACTCCCGGTTGTCCCACGCTTGTGGTTTTCGCTCTGTGACCTGACCTAGGCAATTCCTGTTCCACGTCCGTGTGCCGAGTGCGATCCTTCAGGTGACGTTTCCGTCAGTGCCCGTTCCGGGGCGCCACGCGGGTTGCCACCCGCCGTTCGTTACGTTCGCGTCAAACCGGCCAGCGCAGTTGGACCGGATGTTGCCGCGATGCATCAGGCGGTTCCCCGCCGCGATGCGTTGTTCCAACTCGCAGGCGCCTTGTTGCCCAATCGCAACAACGGTGTGCGCCGCACAATAACTATCCGACGACCACGCTGGCATAACCGACCGCATTATCGGGCGGCTGCGGTTCGAGCGGCGGTGACGCTTGGGCCAGCGTCTCGTAGCTGTTCGCGTGATGCAGCACGCGGGCTTCATTCGCGCCCAGCTCGCGGCAGGCGCTGAGCATTGCTGCGATCGCGCCGCCGCCACAGGCGTTAAAGTTTGCCACGACCTCCGGCACGATCTGGTCCACGTCCAGCCGCTCGATGCGATCCAGCAACCGCCGATCGTTCTCTTTCGCCCATCGCAAGCCGGTCAAACCGATTCCCGCCGGCGCGAAGCGATAGGCGGGTCCGTAATGCGTCAGATCGCTGCTCGCCAGGATCACCGCATCCAGCTTCATCGCGTCGATCAGCCGCGCAATTTCGCGACCGATCGCGTCCGCATGCTCGACCGTCGGCACTTCCACCGGCACGATCGCGCTGCCTGGCCACGCCGCGGCGATCAGCGGCAACTCCACTTCAACCGCGTGCTCGCGACGATGAAATCGATCATCGATCGCGAACCGATCGCCTGCCGCTTCGAGCAACTTCGCTCGCAATTCCGCGAGCACCAGGCTGGCCCCGTTCTGCGAACCGTTCGGCACAGCCCAGCGCTCATAATCATCCAGCGCCGCCAACTCGATCGGCAGCGGCGTGTGAACCGCGCCGAGCACGATCACCACATCCGGCGCCACGTTCACCGGCGATTTCGAGTCATCTCTCACTAGCCCAGCAGCTCTCGCGACCTCCGGCCGATGTGGTAGCCCGCTCAGTACCGGCGGGTGCCGTCGCGACGCTGCGATCGTGCCAATCGTCTGACCCGCGATCGCTCCACTGCAAACCCATCCCGCGTGCGGCACCACGCCCCCGATCCATCGCGTGTGCCCGACAACGCGTTCTCCCTCCGACGCAATCCAAGGCGAAACGTACGCCTGCGCCTCCGCCGCACACGTCGCCGGATCCTCCGGATAAAACAGTCCGGCGACGGCGGGCGCGCGAATCCCGGCGATGCCTTTTCGGGCGGGGTCATCCTTGGGCCCGCTCATGCGGCTCACTATAATCCTGACGTAATGATTTCCGCAGGCGATTCCTCGCCGCCGACAGGTTTGTGTGCGTTAGGACCGATAACACGGGGAAGTTGCTACGATTAGTGCGAAAACACGGGATTTCTGTGCATCCGATCGCATCGATCGACGTTCGAAATGAGCTTGGATTCGCAATGCCCGATGAAGGAAACGACAGCTTCAACGAAGCAACGCCGACGAAGTCCGATCGCCCGGCACGTCCAGTGCGTCCGCCTGCGCCGGGAATGAAGCCACTCGACGTGGTGCCCGCCTTGGCGCCCAAACCCTCGCTTGCGGGCTCGACACCCCCATCGCGGCCGACGCGATCGAACGCGCCCGCGGTGCCCGAAACGAGGCAACGCCCTGCCGAACCGGAGGCGATCGATGCGCCAGTTTACGTTGGCCCCGATTTCGTCACCGCCGGGTCGGGCGAGGTCGCCGGCGCACACGAGATTGAAGAAGACGATCTGGTTGCAGTGCCAGCGCCGGCCGCGGAGATGCTGATGAGCTCCGGCCTGCGCCACGCCGCCGCGCCGCGACGCGCTTCGACGCGACATCGATCGATGACGCTCCAACGCACGCTCATCCCGATCCTGCTGACGCTCGCGCTTATCCTGCCCGCCGCCGGCATCTGGCTGCTCCTGCATCCGGAAGAATCCGAGCTCCGCGCATACGGCCAGCGCCTGTTCCTCTATCTCGTCGGTGGCGGCGTGGTTTTTCTGATCCTGGCGATCGTCAACATGCTGCAAGTACGAACCGTGACGAACGCCGTTCGTTGACACGCTTTTCGGGCGTTCCTAACATTCAGATGACAGATTCGACAACAATGAAGGAGAACGATGGCTAACGAGAACGTTAAAGAATTGACCGACGCCAATTTCGAAGCCGAAGTGATCAAATCCACCACGCCTGTGCTGGTTGACTTCTGGGCCGACTGGTGCGGCCCGTGCAAGATGCTGGCTCCGACGATCGAAAAACTCGCGAACGATTACGTCGGCAAGGTGAAAGTCGGCAAGGTCGACACGGACAGCAATCGCGACGTATCGATGAAGTACGGCATCAGCGCTATCCCGACGGTGATCCTGTTCAAGAACGGACAGGTCGCGCAGAAGTTTGTCGGACTTCGAGGCGAGAAGGATTTCAAGGAAGCGCTCGACACTGCGGTGGAAGTGAAGCAGACGCCGTAGTGCGATCCTCGATCAAATGAACAAAGCCCACGGATCGCGATCCGTGGGCTTTTTGTTTTTCGATCGCGCGTTCGAAGGGACTACTTGTCCTTATCGCTATCGTCGCTCTTCTTCTCTTTCTTCTCCGCGCGCTTCTCCGCGGCTTTGCTTTTCTTGTCCGCTTCCATCTTGTCCAGCTCGGCTTTCTGTTCGTCCGTGAGCAGCGCCATGATGTCGGCTTCTTCCTTTTCCTTGATCGCTTTGATCTCGGCGTTGGCTTTCGCGTGGATCGTGCTGATCTTCTGCTTCTGCTCGTCGGTGACGTTGCTCAGCTTGTTGAACGGCGCGAAGCCCCACCTGCCGGAACCTCCTCGCTCAGCCGACGCAGACTTGGGATCCTGCTGATCCATTCCCGCAGGCTGGCTTGTCGGTGGCTCGGCCCAGGCGATTACCGATCCGGCGATCATCAGCGACGCAGCGCACACGCACAGACTCTTAATCCATCTCACGGCGAACCCCTTTCAATTGGGTGATGAAGTGTTTTGTTTCAAGTCCTCCATCCGAATTTATACCGAATTCAGCCCGCTTCACACCAACTTTTCGACGAATTCGTGACAGGTCTGGCAATATCCGACGCACCGTCTCGTCTACCTGTGGCCCTCAATTGATAGTTCCCCAGATTCTCAGGAGACCACACATGCCGACCCGTCGCATCGCCCGATACTTCGCCGTGCTCGTTATCGCGTTTGGCGCGTTCACAACCCGCGCGGACGCAAACGCCGATCAAAGCAAGCCGATCGTGGCTGTGTTCAAGATCGAATCCGCGGTCGTGGAAACACCCGGCGAGAACCTCAGTCTCTTCGGCAAGGCGCCCACCTCGCTGCGCGATCTGACCACGCGCA
>JACMJD010000610.1 GCA_014380825.1 Phycisphaerae bacterium
CCACTTCACACACCGTCATCCTCGCGCGCTCGATGAACGTGCCGACGCTCGTCGGAGTTCAGGAAGCATCGGCCAGGCTTCAAGCCGGGCAGGAGATCATCGTCGATGCGAATCTCGGGATCGTGATTCCTCACGTGACCGAGCCGCTGCGCCGTTTTTACGAACAGGAACTGCGCACGCTCGGCGCGATGCACGCACGGCTGAATTGCGCCGGTGAAGCAGCGACGACGGTCGATGGCCTCGATCTGGAAATCGCCGCCAACGTCGGGTCGGCTGAAGAAGTGTCCGCCGCGATGGAGCGCGGCGCGGACGGAATCGGCCTGTTCCGCACCGAGATGCTGTTCATGGATCGCGACACGCCGCCCCGCGAAGAAGAGCAGTACGAAGTTTACAGCGAGGCCGCCCGCGCGGCGCGCGGGGCGCCGCTGATCATCCGCCTGCTCGACATCGGCGGCGACAAGCCGGCGCCGTACCTGAAGTTTCCGGCCGAGGCGAATCCGTTCCTCGGTTATCGCGGCGTGCGGATTTACGCAGAGCATCGTGATCTGCTCCGCGCGCAGTTTCGCGCGATCCTGCGGGCAAGCGTGTCGGGCGACGTGCGCATCCTCGTGCCGATGATCTGCTGCGTCGAAGAATTTCAGGAAGTCCGAAAGGTTGCCGATGAGCTGCGCGACGAGCTGGCGGCGCAGGGCGTGGCGATGGGCGATGTGCAGATCGGCGCGATGCTCGAGGTGCCATCGTGCGCGTTCCAAATGGAAGAGCTGTGCGACGAGGCTGATTTCTTCAGCATCGGCAGCAACGATCTGACGCAATATTTCCTGGCGGCCGACCGCGATAACGCGAAGGTGTCGGGCATTTACAGTTGGGCGCATCCGTCGTTTCTGCGATTGCTGAAACAGATCGTCGACGTCGCTCACGAGCGTGGCCGCTGGATCGGTCTGTGCGGTGAGATGGCCGACAGCTCCGCGGCGCTGCCGATCCTGATCGCGCTGGGGTTGGACGAGATCAGCCTCGCCTCGCCCAGAATCCCGGCGGTGCGTCGCGCGGTTTGCAATTCACAGTTCAGCAGTTGCTTACAGGTGTTCAAGCAGGCGTTGGAATGTCACACGCGGGCCGAAGTTGAAGAATTGTTGCGTGATTTCGCGCCGGTTGATCGCGATCTACCGCTGCTCGCGCCGGACTTGATGCTCGAATCGACTGCGACGAGCAAAGCCGAAGCGATCAAAGAAATGACCGATGCGCTGTGGCTCGCTGGTCGCGCGAACTCGCCGCACCTGGTGGAAGAAGCGGTGTGGCAACGTGAAGACATATACTCAACCGGTTTCGGTTTCGGGTTCGCGCTGCCGCATTGTAAATCTGAACAGATGACCGCGAATTCGATCGTCGTCGCGAAATTGGCGACACCGGTGGCGTGGGGCTCGACCGATCAGCAGCCGGTGGATGTGATTTTCCTGGTGGCGATGCGCGCCAGCAGCTACGGCAAGGAACACATGCGGGTGTTCGCGCAGCTCTCGCGAATGGTGATGCGCGAAGAGTTCCGCGATCGCGTCCGCGAGATTGCGGACGCGCAGGAGCTGATACAGTTCCTGAAGCAAAGCCTGAGCCCCGGCGCGCCGGCGCCGGCGAAATAAGCTGATGCAAAACAATGTCATCCTGAGGTAGTCCGAAGGATCTAGCTGAATCCAGCAAGCCGGCCAGATGCTTCGGAATACCTTAGCATGACATCGCTGTATTGAATCAGGACGACAATCCAAAATGAGTTCAACAATGCACTACTCCCGACACGTCGCGTTCATCCTGGTCTTCGCGAGCTTCAATGTAGCATTCGCGCAAACCACCGCGCCCTCCACGCGCCCCGTTCGTCCCGATCCGCATCAGCCGATCGATCTTTCCAAAAACAAAACCCTCTACGTCGTCGGCTACGCGCACCTCGACACTCAATGGCGCTGGGCGTATCCGCTGGTGATTCGGGAATACATCCCGAACACGATGCGGCACAACTTCGCGTTCTTCGAGAAATATCCGAACTACATCTTCAACTTCAGCGGCTCGCGGCGCTACGAGATGATGAAGGAGTATTACCCGAAGGATTACGAGAAGTTGAAGGAGTACGTCGCCAAGGGCCGGTGGTTTGTGTGCGGCAGTTCGGTGGATGAGAACGACGCGATCGTCCCATCAAGCGAATCGCAGATCAGGCAGGTGCTGTATGGGAATCGATTCGCGCGAATGGAATTCGGCAAGGAGAGCGCCGAATACATGCTGCCGGATTGCTTCGGATTCCCGGCATCGCTGCCGACGATTTTGGCGCATTGCGGGATCAACGGATTCAGCACGCAGAAGCTGACGTGGGGATCGGCCGTGGGCGTGCCGTTCAAGGTGGGCGTGTGGGAAGGCGTGGACGGCTCGAGCGTGATCGCCGCGCTGGATCCCGGTTCATACGCGGCCAGCGTCAAGGAAGATCTCAGCTTGAGCGAAAGCTGGCTGAAGCGCATCGACAACACCGGCGAGAAAAGCGGCGCGTACGTCGACTACCACTATTACGGCACCGGCGATCGCGGCGGCGCGCCGGAAGATTCGGCGATCGACTGGGTCGAAAAAAGCGTGGCCGGCGCGGGGCCGTTGAACATCGTGTCATCGAACGCCGAGAAGATGTTTCTTGACATCACATCAGATCAGCGTGCGAAGCTTCCGCGTTACAAGGGCGAACTTTTGCTGACCCAACACTCCGCCGGCGCGATCAATTCGCAGGCGTACATGAAGCGCTGGAACCGCAAGAACGAATTGCTCGCGGATGCTGCCGAGCGCGCGAGCGTCGCGGCAAGCTGGTTGGGTGGGATGACGTATCCGAGCAAAACGCTCTACGACGCGTGGGTGCTGGTGCTGGGCTCGCAGATGCACGACATGCTGCCCGGCACGAGCTTGCCGAAATGCTACGAGTATTGCTGGAACGACGAACTGCTCGCGCTGAACCAATTCGCATCGGTCACGCAAACCGCTGTGGGCGCGATCGCGAGTCAGATGGATACGCAATCGCAAGGCGTGCCATTGGTCGTTTACAACCCGCTGTCGATCGAACGCGAGGATGTTGTTGAAGCCACGGTTAACGTTAGTGGCCCGATCGGCGTGTCTGGACCCGATGGAAAAGAAGTCCCGTGGCAATCGCTCGGACAGCGTCGAATTGCGTTCCTCGCGAAAGTTCCATCCGTCGGATTCGCAGTGTTCGACGTCCGCTTGGCCGACGATAAGTCGAAGTCGGAGCTGAAGGTCACCGACCGATCACTCGAGAACGCGCGATTCCGCGTGACGCTCAGCGACGCTGGCGATATCGCGTCGATCTTCGACAAACAGAACAACCGCGAAGCTTTGAGCGCGCCGGCACGATTGGCGTTCCTGTACGAAAATCCCTCGCAATTCCCGGCGTGGAACATGGATTGGAACGATCGCAAGAACCCGCCGCGCTCGTACGTCACGGGGCCGGCGAAGTTTCGCATGGTGGAAATGGGGCCGGTGCGGGTGACGCTGGAAGTGACGCGCGAGTCGGAAGGCTCGCGATTCGTGCAGCGGATCAGTTTGTCATCCGGCGCGGCCGCCGATCGCGTGAACGTCTCGAACACCATCGACTGGCAGACGCGCGAGCGAAGCCTTAAGGCGACATTTCCGCTCGCGGTTTCGAATTCCAGAGCGACGTATCAGATCAGTGTCGGCGCGCTTGAGCGCGGCAACAATGACCCGAAGAAATACGAAGTCCCACAGCACCATTGGTTCGATCTGACCTCCGCCGACGGAAAATACGGTGTCGCGGTGTTGAACGACAGCAAATACGGATCGGACAAACCCACTGACAACGAGCTGCGACTGACGCTCATCTACACGCCCGGCACGCGCGGCGGGTATCGCGATCAGGGCACGCAGGACATTGGCCGGCACCAGATCGATTATGCGATCGCGCCGCACGCCGGCGATTGGCGCGATGGGAAAGTGCAGTGGAACGCCGCGCGATTCAACCAGCCGTTGATGGCATTTCAATCACCGGCTCACCCGGGCGCGCTGGGCAAAACGTTTTCGCTGCTGAAGGTGAGCAGCGATCAAGCTTGCGTCGATGCGATCAAGAAGGCGGAAGATAGCGACGAGATCGTCGTGCGGTTGAAGGAACTGTCGGGCAAGCCGGTTGAGAATGTTCGCATCACGAGCGCGTCGCCGATCGCATCCGCGCGCGAAGTGAACGGCCAGGAAAAGGAGATTGCTGCGGCGAAGTTAGTTGACGGCGCGATCGTCACGGAGATGAAGCCGTATCAGCTTCGCGCGTTCGCGATCAAGCTGAATCCCGCGGCAGCGAAAGTTTCGCCGCCGCCGATGCAGTCGATCGCGCTGCCGTTTAACGTGGATGCGATGAGCACGGATGACAACCGGGTTGACGGTGCGTTCGATTCCGGCGGTCGCACGTATCCGGCCGAGCAAATGCCGGCGAAGATCATTAGCGAAGGGATCGAATTCTCCACGGGCTCAAAGGCGGATGGTCAGAACAATGCGGTGATCTGCAAGGGGCAAACGATCCAACTCCCCGGCGGATTCAATCGTGTCTACCTGCTCGCCTCCGCGATTGACGGCGATCAAACCGCGACGTTCAAGATCGGCGAGCGATCGATCACGCAGCAGATCCAGGAGTGGGGCGGTTACATCGGCCAGTGGGACAATCGCCTGTGGAGCAAGCAGACGCCCGAGACGGCGACCGAAGTTGAAGGCGAATGGTCCGGCCTGGCGCCGGGTTACGTGAAGCGCGACACCGTCGCTTGGTTCTGTTCGCACCGGCACCATCCGCAGGACGGCAACGAGTTTTATCAATACAGCTATCTGTTCAAGTATGGATTTGACATACCGAGCGGCGCGACGTCGATCACGCTGCCGGACAACGACAAGGTGCGCGTGTTCGCGATCACGGTCGCCAGCGGAACGACCGATGCGACGATCGCGGCGCATCCGTTGTACGACACGCTGAAGCAGCAGGAACCCGAATGGAATGTCGCGACGGTCACACCGCCAGGTGGATCGTTCAACGACATGACGACCGTCACGCTCAACCACCCGTTGTATTGGACTGCCGGCGGACTGCGTTACACGATCGACGGCACCGAGCCAACGATGGAATCACCTCAGTATGTACAGCCGATCCAGCTCTCTAGCAGCGCGCAGGTGCGCGTGAAGCAGTTCGATGAATCAGGACAAACCAACCAGGAACACGTTTCGTTTTTCGAAGTTAACGACACGACGCCCCCGCAGGTGAAATCGGTGACCGCGGTTGCGATGCTGCCGAACATGCGGATCGATTTTTCCGAGCCGGTGCGAAAAGCCGACGCGGAGAAGCCGCAGAACTACACGGTCTCCCCGACGAACGAGGTCAAGTCGGCGACGCTATCGGAAGATGGAACGAGCGTCGCGCTGACGCTCGCGAAACCGCCAA
>JACMJD010000611.1 GCA_014380825.1 Phycisphaerae bacterium
GGTTCTATCCGGCAACCGGCGGCGCTGTGCGGTGTCGTCGGACTCAAGCCCACCTATGGCCGAGTCTCCCGATATGGATTGGTCGCGTTTGCAAGCTCACTCGATCAGATCGGACCATTCGGCTGGACGGTGAGTGATGTCGCGACATTGATGAACGTGATCGCCGGGCCGGACCCGAAAGATTCAACGTGTGTTCCACAATCGCCGCCGGATTGTCTTGCAGAACTGGAGCGGCCGATCAAAGGCTTGCGCATCGGTATCGCAAAAGAGTATGCGCTGCAAAGTGGAATGGACCCGCAAGTGCAGTCAGCGATTGCGGCGGCGATTAAGGAGTATCAGCGATTGGGAGCGACCCTCGTCGATGTCTCGCTTCCACACACCGAGTACGGCATCGCCGCGTATTACGTGATCGCGCCCTGCGAAGCCTCGAGCAACCTCGCCCGCTACGACGGCGTGCATTTCGGCCATCGCACGAAAGAGCCTGTGCGCGACATCGTCGAGTTGTTCAGTAAATCGCGCGCCGAAGGCTTCGGGGAAGAAGTTCAGCGCCGAATCATGATCGGCACGTACGCGCTGAGCAGCGGATATCACGATGCGTACTACGTACGCGCGCAGAAGATCCGGGCGTTGATCAAGCGTGACTTCGACGAAGCGTTCAAGAAATGCGACGTGATCCTCAGCCCGACCAGCCCCACGCCCGCGTTCAAGGTCGGCGAGAAGAGCGCCGACCCACTTCAGATGTATCTATGCGATGTGTTCACCGTCACCTGCAACATCGCCGGCATCCCGGGCGTCAGCGTGCCGTGCGGATTCACGAGCGGGGCCAAGCCATTGCCGATCGGGATGCAGCTGGTTGGCCCGACGTTTAGCGAAGAAGCTCTGCTTCGCGCCGCGCGAATGTACGAACGCGAGACCGACTGGCACGCTCGGCGACCCAAGATCGCTTGACGGGGGATGCCGCCTGACCGCCGCTGGGCGGTTTCGAAATTGGGAGCGCAATTCGTGGCGGCGGTCAGACGGCCGTGAGCATGGTGCTTAAGTCGTCATGCAACTTCAGCATTGCTTCGACCAGATTTTGTTCTGTTACATCGGGATCATCGTTCGGCTCGATCGGGTCGCCGAACATCACTCCGTATCTCGTGTGTCGAAACGGAAGCCAGCTCGTTAATCGCGTATACGCCTTTGAATTGATGACGATGCACGGGATGATCGGCACGTTCGCGAGCTTGGCGATCCGTCCGACGCCCGGACGAATTTTGCGCGTGTGAACCAGCGCGTGCTCGCCTGATCGCAATCGTCCTTCGGGGAACATGCCGACCACTCGGCCTCGCTCCAGTCGATCAAGAATGATCCGCAGCGCGTTGGAATCGGGCCGCGAACGATCGAGCGGGAATGCGTTCATCGATCCGTAAAACCAGGCAATCAGTGGTTTGCGGAATACTTCAGTAATGCTGACGAAATCGATGTTGCGGGCGCAGTGGGACATCAGCAGCGGCACGTCGTATGGGGATTCATGATTCGACGCCAGGATGTACGCGCCGGGCCGTCGTATTTTTTCCGCGCCGATTACGATCGGCGAACTGCTCGTCCAGAACGCGGGACGGCAGATGGTCCAGACCGTGTTGTAATATAGGTCGCCCATGAATCCGATGACTCCCCATGACTCAGGGTGTCATGTCGTCGCGCAAGGCGGCATGCTTGAGCAACTCGTCGTACGTGCGGATGTATTCGCGCTCCAACTTCTGCGCCAGTTGCCGGCGCACGCGACGTCGATCTCGACGATATTTCGGAAACGCCGGCGGGATGATCTCATTTCCGAATGCAACCCAAACGCGACCCTGGTGGCCTGGGATCCATGGGTCGATGTCGTTCAGCGCGTGCGTGCCCAGCACGACGACCGGAAGAATCGGCATGCCCGAGCGCAGCGAAATTGTGCAGATGCCTTGTTTGATGCGGCCTCCGCGGATTGCGAGGTCGCGTCCCTTGCGGCAACCGCCTTCGGGGAAGACGCCGACAACTTCGCCGTTGCTCGCACGGGCTATCGCGGTGCGAATGGCGCGCACGGGCACGCCGTGCCGGTTCACCGAAAA
>JACMJD010000612.1 GCA_014380825.1 Phycisphaerae bacterium
ACTGATGGAAGGACCTTTCGGGGATCACACCGGCTTTTACTCGCTCGCGGATTTCTATCCCGCGTTCCACGTCACCGCGATCACGATGCGGAAGGATCCGATCTATCCGACCACGATCGTCGGCAAGCCGCCGATGGAAGACTACTTCCTCGGCAAGGCCACCGAGCGAATCTTCCTGCCGCTGCTGAAGATGATCGTGCCGGACATCGTCGATTACGACTTGCCGATCAGCGGCGCGTTCCACAACTGCGCGTTCATCAAGATCAAGAAGGAGTATCCGTATCAAGCGCGGCGCGTGATGCACGCGATCTGGGGCGCTGGCCAGATGAGCTTCACGAAGTTCATCATCGTCGTGGATGAGCACGTCGACGTTCACAACGAGCAGGATGTTCTCTTCCACCTCTTCGCGAATTGTGATCCCGAGCGCGACACCGAAATCGTCCATGGCCCGCTCGACATCCTCGACCACGCGGCACCAGAAATGGGACTTGGCAGCAAGATCGGCTTCGACGCGACGATCAAGTTGCCACAAGAGGGCCGCGTGCGGCGGTATCCGAAGGAGCTGCAGATGGATCAGAAGACGAAGGAACTCGTCACACGAAAGTGGACTGAATACAACCTTTAACGTGGCATGGGCGTCCCGCCCGTGTCCGCCTCAGGCGGATCGCTCAAGCGACAACTGCGCTGGCGAGACGCCCACGCCACGAGATGCTTATGATCCGCATCCGTGAAATCTCCGACCCAGATTTACGCGAGCGCATTCGCGCCGCGCTCGCCGAGCGGCGCGGAATGTCGGCGGCGGCGATTCCCGATTGGTTCGAGCTGGACGACGCCGATTTCGTCGATCTGCTCAACGACATCCGTGCGGCCGAGTCGGGCGAAGATATCGAGCGCGACGATCCGCGCATGTGAATCACGCTTCACGCTTGCGTCTCTTCATCCACCCGCCGCTGAAACGCCTCCGACAACTTCCGCGTGATCGGCCCGCATTTCTCGCCGCGCATCCCCTCGTCATCCCACGTCTTCACCCAGATCACGTGTCGCGTCGTGCTGCTGATGAACACCTCGTCGGCTTGCTTGGCTTCGTCCAATCGCAGCGGTCGCTCGATCACTTCGATCCCGTCCGACTTGGCGCAGTCGATCACGACGGCGCGCGTCACGCCCGGCAGCACGCGCGGGCCGACTGGGTGCGTGACGAGCGTGCCGTTGATCACGACGAACAGATTGCTCGACGTACACTCGGCCACGATTCCGTTCTCGTCGACGAACGCGGCCTCATCGGCGCCGGCGCGATCGGCAGCGTTGCGGGCCTGAACGTTTGCGGTCAGACCGATCGCTTTGATCCAGCATCGTCGCCAGCGATCGTCAGGCACGGTGATCAGCTTCGCGCCGGGTTGATCCATCACTGGGACCACTGGCGGAAGAGTGCGCGTGCAGAACAGGAGAGTCGGTGCGGTTTCCTTCGGAAAGATCGCGTTTCGTCGCGACGGGCCTCGCGTGAGTTGGAGATAGAGAAAGCCATCGCGCACTTGGCTGTGATCGATCAACCGCATCATTTCGCGCTGTAGTTCCGCAGGATTCAATGGATTTGAAAGCATCAGTCCGCGGCAGGAATTTTCGAGCCGATCCAGATGCCGCGCCAGCGCGAACGGTCGGCCGTTGTAGATGCGAATTCCCTCGTACACACCGTCGGCAAACACGAATCCGCGATCTTCAACACTCACACGCGCCTCGCTTAGCGGGAGAATGTGCCCGTTGAGCCAGCACCATTCGATGTCTTCGACTCCCATGCGTGCGGATCATATCATGCGACTGTGGCACGGGCGTGCAACGCCCATGTCAAAGTTCAACATGACCGCCTGGAACGACAACCTCCTCGCCAACCCGCACGCGGTGGCGGACAAGCGCAGCCGCGTCCAGAGAATGTTCGCCGCCATCGCGCCGAGCTACGACC
>JACMJD010000053.1 GCA_014380825.1 Phycisphaerae bacterium
ATTCATTTCCGATTCCGGATCGCTGTCGCGCGGATGGGCGGGCAACGCCAGATTCTCTTCGAGCGGCTCGGCAGGACGCGGTCCACGGCGGACGGCGTCCATGGCGAGGTTGCGCACGATCCGGCAAAGCCATCCGCCGAATCGCGAGCGGTCTTCCAGATCACCGATCCGCTGCCAGGCGCGAAGGAACGCATCCTGCACGACATCGGAGGCGACGGTCGCATTTCCGGTGACGGAATACGCCAGCGCCAGCGCCGTGCGCTCGAAGCGCGGGATCAGGGCGGCGAAGGCGTCCGCATCCTTACCCTGCGCCAGTTCAACTAATCGCTCGGACGTCTCCAACGCCTGGCTCCCGCTGCTGGCCTCTGCTGCCTGTCCGCTCACCATGATGACGCCGTCAATCGCCCGCATCTAACGGCCAAGTTTAACGAGGAAGTTTATCCGGTCAGACCGTTTTTGACGGTAAAAACGCCTCGCTACCGCGATCGGCCTTGCGAAATCCGCCATCTTCGGCGATCAGGGGCGAACGAAGGGCTCCGTCGCGTCCGATTCTTTCGAGGTGCATTTGTTCCACGATGTGTCGCGCGTGGCGGTGTTAGATCCGCCACCAACTTCCGATAATCCGCGCGGGAGCCCGGAGCTTGAACGGTCCGCGCCGCTACAGCGCTCCTGGTTAATCTGGCCGATCATCGCGCTCAGCGCGCTCGTACTGTTCGCGGCGAGCGCGCTACGCCATCACGCGTTTCGATCGGGTGCGATGGATCTCGGTTTCTTCGATCAGCTCACCTATCTGATCAGCCAGGGCAAGACGCCCGTCTCGTCGATCCTCGGCTACCACCTGCTGGGCGATCATGCGGCCTACGTGCTGTACCTGGTCGCGCTGCTGTACTGGATCTGGCCAAACGTTCACATGCTGCTGGTTGCGCAGGCGATCTCGCTGGCGAGCGGCGCTTATCCTGTTTATCGAATCGCGCTGACGAAGCAGCTCTCGCAACGTCAATCGCTGGCGCTCGCCGGCGCGTACCTGATGTATCCCGTCGTGCTGACGGCCAATCTCTTCGACTTCCATCCTGAAGTGATCTCGGTGGCCGCTCTGTTGTTCGCGGTGATGTTCGCGTTGCAGCGCCGCACGGCCGGCTTCGTCATCGCGCTGGCGATCGCGCTGGGCGGTAAGGAAATCATCTCGCTCACGGTTCTGGCCATGGGTATCTGGCTGGCATTGTTTGAGAAACGAAAACTTCACGGCGCAATCGCGATCGTGCTGGGCGCGGGCTGGTTTATCGTCGCAACGCAGTTGGTCATCCCGCACTTCGGCGCGGGCAAGGAAGCATCAGGCGTGCGCTTCTTCGCATACCTCGGCAGCAGCGTGACAGAGATCGCGAAGAACATCGTGCTTCAGCCGCAGCGATGGATGAACGTCGTGTTCTCGGTTGGGACGATCAAGTACTTGTTCATCCTGTTCGCACCCGTTGCGTGGGCGCTGTTCCCGCGCCGGCGCGAGTGGCCGCGATATCTGTTGCCACTGCTGGTGTGCGCGGCGCCCACGCTGGCGATGAACATCCTCGCACAGACGAACGAGTACGATCTGAAATACCCGTTCGCGCAATACTCATTGATGGTCGTTCCGTTCCTGGCGATCACCTTCGTGTACGCCGTCGCGGAGAAGCAGGCGTGGCTGATCAGGCCACGCAGCATTGCGGTGTGGTCGTTTGCGTTGGTCTTGCTCGGCGTCGGCGCTCGACTGACGATGATGAAGCCCGAACAGGCGGGCAACCTCGCGAGCGTGCAAGCGACGCGCGAAGCGCTCGCACGCGTGCACGGCACCGGGGCGGTGCTGACCACGCACGAGATCGCGCCGCACCTGAGCCAGCGATCGTTCGTGCAATTTGTCGATCCGGTGAAACCGCGGGCGCCGATCGAACGCTTCGACTATATTTTACTGAACCTGAGCAACGAGAGCACGAAAAACGCCAGTGCCCTCACGGCCGGCATTTTCGAAAGCGTGAAATCAGACCCCGCGTTCTCTCTGCAATTCCAACGCGATTCGGTGTATTTGTTCAAGCGCACTGACGGAACCGCCCGCGCGGAATGACGCAGGTCAGAATCCTTCCTGCGCGATCTCGACCGCCTTGAGCAGCGCCTTGGCCTTGTTGAGCGTCTCTTCGTATTCGCTGGCCGGATCTGAATCGGCGACGACTCCCGCGCCGGCCTGCACGTCGTACGCGCCGTTTCGCCAGACGATTGTCCGCAGCGCAATGCACGTATCCATGTTGCCGGCAAAATCAAGATAGCCAACGCCGCCACCGTACGGGCCTCGGCGGGTGGGTTCGAGCTCGTCGATGATCTGCATCGCGCGGATTTTCGGCGCGCCGCTGACCGTTCCCACCGGCAGCGAGACGCGCAGCGCATCCAGCGCGGTCATGTCGTCGCGCAATTCGCCCGACACGTGCGACGTGATGTGCATGACGTGACTGTAGCGCTCGACGGTCATCCGGTCATCCACCTTCACGCTGCCCGCTTTCGCGACTCGGCCGATGTCGTTGCGGTGCAGGTCGACCAGCATGATGTGCTCGGCCCGCTCCTTCGGATCGTTGAGCAATTCCTGTTCGAGCGCGCGATCAAGCTCATCGGTCGCGCCGCGACGTCGCGTGCCGGCCAGCGGACGGCTCGTGACTTTGCGATCCTGCACGCGACACAAGATTTCCGGGCTCGAGCCGATCAGCGTGCAGCTCGGACTCTTCAGATAAAACATACACGGCGATGGGTTCACGATGCGCAGCGCGCGATAGACATCGAATGGCTGCGCGCTGCTTTGCACGCGAAGCCGCTGGCTCGGCACGAACTGGAAGATGTCGCCGGCGCGGATGTATTCCTGACCCTTGCGGACGGCGCCTTCGAATTGATCGCGCGAGAGGTTGCTGGCGAAAGGAGATCGAAGTTCGCCGCGGGTGTCGATCTCGCCGAGTTTGCTTGTGGGCGGTTGGGAGAGACGCTGGACGATCTCGTCGACGCGACGGCAGGCGTCGTGGTAGGCGGATTCGTTGAGCTGCGCGTCGGACCCGGCCGCTGAAGCGGCCTCGCTCGCATTCGCGACGACTCGGATGGTTTTGTCGACGTGATCGAAGATCACGAGTTCGTTGTAGAGACCGAACAGGAGATCGGGAATGCCGCGATCGTCCTTCGGCGCGTGCGCGAGTTTCTCGGGTTCGTAATATCGCGCGATGTCGTAGCCGGCGTATCCGACGAGGCCGCCGGTGAACGCAGGAAGATTTGGATCGCGGGCGAACTTGCGCGCGGGCAGTAGTTGCGAAATATCGCCCAGCGGATCGGCAGTTTTGAACTCGCGCGGCGTGCGCCCCATCTGCTGGATCGCGCCGCTGCCGTGCATCGCCGTGTACACGACCGCCGGTGCCGTGGCGATGAAGCTGTAGCGGCCGATCTTCTCGCCGCCAACTACGCTCTCCAGCAGAAACGCGTGCGCGTCGCGGCCCAGAACTTCGAACGCGGTGACGGGCGTCAGGTGATCGCCCAGAAGCTGTCGATAGACGGGAACGATTTCCGCGCCGGCTTCGATCTTGGCGCGGAACGTTTCGAAATCCGGAAAATACTTGGGCGTCACGGAAGGCGATGTTAACCGCAAAGTTCGCGTGCTACGATGTCACGTTGATGCCCTTCGAAATCAGCACGACTCGATCATTCTCTGCCGCGCATCAGTTGCGCATGTACGATGGCTCGCTCGAAACGTTGCACGGCCATAACTGGCAAATCCGCGTCACGGTGGGGCGGAGTGAACTGGATAACATCGGCGTCGTAATGGATTTTCATGAGTTGCAGCGGCGGGTGAACGCGATCGTCGATCCGATGCATAACGTGAACCTCAATGATCTACCCGCCTTTCAGTCGATAAACCCATCGGCGGAAAGTGTGGCGCTCGTCGTCGGGCGTGCGTTGCAGTTTGATGCGGGCGTGCGATTGATTTCAGTCGAGGTGTGGGAGACGGCCGATTGTAAAGCCGTGTACCGGCCTTGATCGCACAATCACCGTGCCGCAAAAGTGTTTGATTGACGCTGACAGATGCGCGAAATAGGATTAACCGGCTCACCAGGGCCTGCTTGTTCGAACGTCCGACGAACGGAACAACATGAAGTGTGACAACTGCAACCGAGCGGCCACCGTCCATCTCACCGAGATCAAGAACGGCAAGAAGATCGAGAAGCACCTCTGCGAGCAATGCGCCGCCCAGAACGAAGGCCTGGCGGTCAAGAGTCACACGCCGATCAACGAGCTGCTGACGAATTTCGTGCTGGCGCATTCGGGGCTGACGAAGGAAACCGGCACGGCGTGCGAGCAGTGCGGCATCAGTTGGAGCGAATTCCGACAGAGCGGGCTGCTCGGCTGCGAACACGATTACGCGCTGTTCGAGAAGGATCTGACACCGCTGCTGCAACGCGCGCATGAAGGCGCAACGCATCACGTCGGAAAAGTTCCGGCGCGCCGCGGCGGAACGGGTGTGCCAATCAAGCGATCGGTTGACCTGACTCGCCTGCGAAAAGAGTTGGCGCGGGCAGTGGAAGGCGAAGATTACGAACGGGCCGCGAAACTGCGCGATCAAATTAAAACCGCTGAAAACGGATAGCGAGTGGGAGCAACGACGTGGCATTGAAGTTAAGCGATCTGGCTTCACAGGCAGGCGAATGGCTCCGCGGAAGCGGGCCGATGAGTGAAATCGTCATCTCGTCGCGCATTCGCCTGGCGCGAAACCTGGCCAACCAACGCTTTCTAAGCAAGTGCACGCGACATCAGCGGCAGGCGATCGAACACAAAACGCGCGACACAGTGTTGTCCGCCAATCTCGCGCCGCAGGTGTTGTACGTCGATCTTGATCAGGCGCCGGACATCGATCGGCAGCTTCTGGTCGAACGTCATCTCATCAGCAAACCCCACGCGACCGCCGAAGGCGCACGCGGTGTTGCGGTCGGCGAGAACGAGACGCTCTCGATCATGGTGAACGAAGAAGATCACCTGCGCATTCAGGTGCTCCGCAGCGGCCTGCAACTTGAAGAGGCGTGGGAACAGATCAGCAAGATCGATGACGCGCTGGAAGCGAAACTCGATTACGCCTTCCACCCGCGTTTCGGCTACATGACCGCCTGCCCGACCAACGTCGGCACCGGCATCCGCGTGAGCGTGATGCTTCATCTGCCCGCGCTGAAGCTCACCGGCGAAATCGAAAAAGTTTTCCGCGCGGCAAAGGACATGCGACTGGCCGTGCGCGGCTTGTATGGCGAAGGCACCGAAGCGACCGGCGACTTCTATCAGATCAGCAATCAGACGACGCTGGGCAAGACCGAAGAAGACATCATCTCCGACTTCAAGCACCTGGTGATTCC
>JACMJD010000613.1 GCA_014380825.1 Phycisphaerae bacterium
GAGCCGTTGAATTCCCAGCGCGAGCTGTATTCGCTGAGCGTGTAAAAGAAGCCGCGGTAGCCATGCTGGTAGGCGAGCGCGGGAATATAAATGACCGCGCAGGCGATTGCGAAACCGCCAAGCGATCGGGCGACCTGCCGACGCGAATGGAGCGGATTGTTGGCGGCGATATCTCGCAGCAACCACGGGAGCAAAATCGCCGCTTGCGGCTTAGCGCCACAGGCGAGCGCAAGCATGATCCCGGCAACCAAGCTGCGATTGTTCAGGAGCATCAGGATTGTGAGCAGGAGAAATACAATCCCGACGATGTCGACGTGCGGCATCGCGCCGGTGTCGATGATGACCAGCGGGTTCCAAGCGAAGACAACGGACCACCAAACGCTCTTCTTGAGATGGTGCAGAATCGCAACCAATAGCGCGACCGAAGTTAACGCACAGAGTGAAAAGAGAATACGCAAGCTCAGGATTGATCGATCGAGTGCAACTCTGCCAGCGATCTGTCGGAGTGAGGTGACTTGCGGCCCTGAACTAAACAGCCATCCACGCGGAAGGAGCGGCTCGGACGACCGCGCTATCACGAACGTAAGTTGCGCGACAGGCGGATAGATCGAAGCGAACTCAGGATGCTCAACAACATGATCGATGGCGTATAGATGTAATCTCCAATCACCCAGTTTCGGGTCGAATGGATGGAACTCACGCGGCGAGTTCGCGTATGGGCTTTTTCCGCTGAGCCACGCGCCGGCTTCTGAATAATATCGCGCGAAATCGCCCGACAACGCCGGCCACAACATGGCAATTGCCGCCAACTGTATTACCGCGCTGAAGCTCAGGATGATCCATATGCTTTGAACGGGCGACATGCGAATTGCATGTTTTGGAGTCGTTCTGAGCAGCAAATGAATGGCGCATACTGCCGCGCCAACAGCAATCCAGCCGGTCCATAGACGGGAATGGCTCTGTAGGATCTCGTGCTGCCGAACCAACCACAGCCAGGCAGATACAGCGACGATTCCACTAACACACACCGCGATCCAAATCATCAATCGCGTCTTGGGAGACTGCAGTGAGGGCGTGGCGTAATTCAGCGCGATCGGCGGGTGACGGTGATTCAACTCAGGCACATCAGGTAGCTTATCGAGGCGACTGAATTTTTTTCAGTTGATCCTGAACCGAATCTCCACCGGCCGGCGTTGCGGGGGCGTTTTTTCGCTCTTCGCCATCCAGCTTTACCGGCGCGCCGTTTCTTAGCACGACCAGCGGCTGATGCCGCTGGTACGCGTCGGCGACCATCGCTTTGGCGAGTTCGGCGTCGTCGGTTTCGCGGACTTTCATCAGAGAGCCAGACGCACCGTATTCGACGATCAAGTCGTCTTTCTGCAATCCGTAATAAGTCTTCATCGGCGACGTGGACGAGATGCGCGTGACTTTCAGGCCACGGATCTTGCCGCCGTCCATGACCGTTGCCAGATCGTACGAATCGCTGACGCGCCCGCCGCTGGGATCGACGCCGGCGATCTGCTCGGCCTGCCCGCGCGCGTCCTGGCCTTTTTGGACGACCGGCGCCGTGTAGTTGCCGTACATCAGCAGGATGATCGCCACGACCACCAACAACGCCAACACGCCGATGCCGCCAAATCGCATGAGACCGCCTTCGTTGGAATGCTCGATGGATATTATGCCGCGCCGGACATTCGGACGATAGCCGAATCAAAACTCGCGCGACGCGGTCAAATGAAACTGGGGGTGGTCCGCTAGTGCTCGTTGCAGGTTGTCGAACGTTTCGGATTTCTTGTAAGCCACGCGAACGTCGATGTCGGCGGTCGCCAGGTCGGCGCTGCGCTGTAAATCCGCGCCAAGCACCTTCACGCCCGCATTCTGTATGAACTGAACGATCGAATCGACGCAATCGGCGCGAAACGGACAGCGAACAACCAGGCGGCGATGATGCGTTTTAGGCAACCGGTTGCCGAGGTAATCGAGCATCCACAGCGCGGCCACCACGATCGCCGTGGCAAGCGTGGACATCAGGTACATTCCGAAACCGATCGAGAGCCCAATGGCGGCTACGCACCACATTCCCGCCGCCGTCGTCAGGCCGCGAATGCTGCTGTCGCCTTTGACGATCACGCCCGCGCACAGAAAACCGATCCCGGTCATCACGCCATACGCGATGCGCGCCGGGTCTGCTGTAATGTTCACGCCCGGTTGGGGCTTCCACTGATGTCGCGCGAACTCGATCGAGACGAGCATCACCAATGCGCTGCCGACGCATACCAGCAGACAGGTTCGGAAGCCCGCCTGCCGACCGCGCACCTCCCGCTCAATCCCGACCAGTCCACCAAACACCGCGGCAAGGCAAAGGCGCACAACGTCTTCCACCGGCGCGCCGAGGTTCGAGAACCATTGATTCAGCGAGGCATCCCAGGCTTCAATCGCTGGACCAATCATTTGAGTTAGACGACTTTGATTGCTTCGCGTTGCGTGGGCTTGACGGTGAGCAGTCGATCCAGGCGGGTGATCTTCAGCAGCTCCATCAAGCGCGGGCCGACGCCGCACAGGACAAGCTTGCTGTTCTTCAGGCTGCCGAGCTTCTTGTTCATCGTCAGCACGATGCCGATCGCCTGGCTCGAAAGATATTGCACGCGCTCAAAATCGAGCACGATCTTTCGCCGATCTTCTTCATCCACCAGTCGATAAAGCTGCTGGCCGATCTGTTCGAGCTCGAGCGGATCCATCAGTGACGGATTCTTGAATTCGATGACGGTGAACTTTTCAATTTGCTGCACCGTGAACGGTGCCGGAGCGGCGGGTTGGTTCTGCGGTGGCTGCATGGGGTTCGAGTAAAGACTTTCGCGAAAGCGGCCCCGATGTCAACGCGCGCACTCCCGCGCGCGAAGGTCCAACGGCTTCAGTGTGGAGACGCGGCCAACTTCTTGACTGCCCGTTTTGATTTCCCGGCCGCTCCGTTCTTCGCGCCGTGCTTCGTCTCGGCAGATTTCTTCGCCGCGCGACGCTGCGGCATGAGCGCGATCTCCAGTGCTTCGTCGATATTACTGACGAAGTGGAACTTCAGCGTCTTGCGAACTTCTTCCGGCAAGTCCGGCAGATCTTTTTCGTTGCGCTTCGGAACGATCACCTCTTTGATCCCCGCACGCTTGGCCGCAAGCGTTTTTTCTTTTAATCCGCCGATCGGTAGCACCAGGCCGCGCAGCGTAATCTCGCCGGTCATGGCAACATCGTGTCGAACCGGACGATTCAACAGCAGCGACGCCAGCGCCACGTACATCGCCACGCCTGCACTCGGCCCGTCCTTCGGGATCGCGCCGGCGGGAACGTGAATGTGAATGTCGCTCTCCTGAAGCAGCTTCGAATCAACGCCGATTTTTTCCGTCCGCGATCGAATGAGGCTATACGCGGCCGTGGCGGATTCTTTCATCACGTCACCGATCTGCCCGGTCAGCGTGATGACTCCCCGCCCGGGCATTCGCGTCGCTTCGATAAACAGGATCTCGCCCCCAACCGGTGTGTACGCCATGCCGGTCGCGACGCCCGGGACGCTGGTGCGCTGCGCCAACTCGGATTCGAAGCGTGGCGGGCCGAGAATTTCCGCGACGCGCGGCTTGTCGACGATTTCCTTGTCGGTCTTCCCGCCAACAATGTCGGCGGCGGTGGCTCGCGCGATCGATCCGATGTTGCGCTCCAGATTTCGCACGCCCGCTTCGCGCGTGTAGCTTTCGATCACCTCGCGCAGCGCTTCATCCTTAAACTTCACCTGCTGTTTCGTCAGTCCGTTCGCATCGAGCTGCCGCGGCACGAGATAGTCTTTCGAAATCTTCAGCTTGTCGGTGTTCGTGTAACCCGGAATCTCAATCACTTCCATGCGATCGCGCAGCGGGCCGGGCACGGTGTCCATCGTGTTGGCGGTCGCGATGAACATCACTTTGCTCAGGTCAAACGGCACGTCGAGATAGTGGTCGGTGAACGTGTGATTCTGCGCCGGGTCGAGCACCTCAAGCAGCGCGGCCGAGGGATCGCCGCGAAAATCGCTACCGAGCTTGTCGATCTCATCAAGCATCATCACCGGATTTCGCGTACCGGCTTTTCGCAGCTCCGCGATGATTCGGCCAGGCATCGAACCGATGTACGTCCGGCGATGGCCGCGGATGTCGGCCTCATCGCGCACGCCGCCCAATGCGACGCGGATGAAGTTTCGACCCATCGCTTCGGCGATCGATTTACCGAGCGAAGTTTTTCCAACACCGGGCGGACCCACGAAGCACAAGATCGCGCCGCCGCCGGTGGGTTTCAGTTTCCGCACAGCGAGATATTCGATGATGCGACGCTTCACCTTGTCCAGATCGTGATGATCGCGATCGAGCGTTTTTCGGGCTTCGGTCAGATCGATCTTGTCAGTGGTTTCGACCGTCCATGGCAGCTCGGACAGGATCTGTAGGTACGTGCGAATCACGCCATATTCCGGGCTGGCGCTGGGGATCGATTCGAGGCGCGAGAGCTCGCGGTCGGCCTCCTTCATCACCGTTTCCGGCAGCTTGGCGGCGACCAGTTTCTCGCGAAGCTGATCGACCTCGCTCGCGCCGCCGCCGCCTTCGCCTTCACCGAGCTCTTTACGAATCGCCTTGAGCTGTTCCTGCAAGTAATAACGACGCTGGCTCTTGTCGATGTTCTCTTTGACTTGCGATTGGATCTTGGATTGCAGTTCCAGCACGTCCAACTGCGTCGCCAGTCGCGCGGCGATCAATCGCAGGCGCTTCTCGACATCCAGCTCTTCGAGCATCCGCTGCTTCTCGCCAACATCCGCCTGAAGATTGGCCGCAAGGAAGTCCGCCAGCGCCGATGGATTCGTGATGCTCGACAAAACCTGCGCCGCTTCATCAGGCGTGTTCGGCGACAGCTCGATGACCCGATTCGCCTGCTGACGAACCGAGGCGATCAGCGCATCCAGGTGCGCGCCCTCGGCGGGGATATCTTCGACAATCTCAATCTCGCCGGTGGTGAAGGGGCCGCTCTGGTCGATCGATTTCAGCCTGAACCGCGCCAGGCCGTGGACGATGATCGACTGATTGCCATCCGGCAATTTGAAGAGTTTCAGGATCGTGGCGACGACGCCCGTCGGATAGAGGTCGTCCATCGTCGGATCTTCGACATCCGGATTCCGCTGCGTGATCACGCCAACGAGTTTTTCGCCTGGCATGACCTCGTCGAGCAGGTTCTTGCTTTTCTGTCGGCCGACGTTGAGCGGGATGACCGTGCCGGGGAAGACGACAATATTGCGAATCGGCAGGATCGGCATCCTGTTCGGGATCGTGATGCGCTGCCCATTGCCGCCCGACTTGATCACGGTGCCGGTCGGAAGCC
>JACMJD010000614.1 GCA_014380825.1 Phycisphaerae bacterium
AGATCGCCGGCGGTTCGAAGGCGGCCTGTTGCACCCAACTTGCAAGCATCGCCATACGCTCGCCAGCGTGCGCCGCCGTCAGCACGAACACGCCGCTGGGGATTCGGCCGAGCGCTTTTCCGATCGGCAGCTTTTGTTCATCGGTGTGATGTTGCACGAATTCGAGTTGTAGCCCATCGGGCGTCGCCGTGCTACGTTTGTCCGGTCGTGACACCGGACGCCGCACAGCATGAATTTGTTTGCCCGATCTGCGGCGGCACGCTGTTGATCGCGCCGTGCGCCGTCGAGCAGATCACCGCCTGCCCGCTATGTCACGAAGACATGACGATCCCCGCCATGCTCGACGCGGACGACGCGGATTTGTCCGCCGGCGAACCGGATGACGACGAACTGAACGCGCTGCGAATCCAGCAACGATCGACGCTGCGACGCGCGGTGTATCGCAGCCGGTCGTATGCGATCATCGCCGCCATTGTCTGCGTCGTGGCCTCGGTGCAGCTTGCGCAATTCGCCTATCGCGCGATCCGCGCGAACAGCGCCGGCTGGGCCGTCGCGTATCTCTTCGCGATGATTGGCGGCGCGATCGGCGCGGTGTATTTCTACCGTCGCGCCGTTGCGTTTAATCAGGAAGCAAAGCGACCGGAACTGAGCGCGCCCGCTCAGCCACCGGACTTTTCCTCGCTGAACGACGGCAGCCAGCAATGGCAGAACCTGCACGACGTGCGGTGATCGGCAGTCATCACGAAGCGGCATCTTCAGCAGCGGTGACAATCGCGGGGCACGCTTCGAACGTGCCCAGGAGGCTCGGGCCAAACCGCGACGCTGTCATGCTGACGTGACAATTACGCTTCTCCGTCAGTTCTTCTTGCGATCCAGTTCATCGCGCAGTTCGCGCGCCAATCGCGCGGTCGCGCCGGTGTTGGATGGATCAACCTCCACTGTCCGGTTCAGCACGCGACACAGCTCGCGCACGGCCGCGGCGCGGACGCGCGGATCGGCGAACTCCAGGCAATCGACCAGGAACATCGGATCATCACGCAGCTTGGCCAGCTCTGAGGAATCGTCGATCGAATCGGTGTGGCGGGAGTTCGCGCGAAGCACCTGTTCGATGAACATGATCTGCTGCGCCGCCAAGTCATTGCGGGGCAGTCGCGCGATCGCGCACACGCCTGGCGCACCCAACTTTCGAAGCGCGGCGAGCGCCGTCATTCGCGCGGCGTAATCCGGATCGAGCATGTGCGGCAGGATTTCCCGCACGGCTTCAATCGCCCGCGGCGACGGATCGATCTCGATGAATGCGCCGTAGACGTCGCTCGCGCCGGGCGCCAACAGATCGGCCGACTCGTCGCCGGTCAGCGTGCGAAGCAGCGGCGAGAGATATTTCCGCACGCGCGATCGATGGTTCCGCTGCAATTCATCCAGCGATGCCGCGTGGACCGAAAAGTTCAGCTCGGATTCGGGTACGCCCAGCGCGGCCACGCTCATCTGCACGCCGGCCGATCCTTGCGACATGAAGGAGATGCTGACCGACGAGCCGTCGACGTCGCCTTCCGCCATCACGCGCAGGACATTCGCCGCGGCCATCAGCATTTTTGGGCGCAGGCGGCGTGGAGTTTCAACGCGATCGGACTCGGGCAATTCGCTGGCGGTGAGATAGCCCTCCCGCGCGCTGGGTCGCAGCGGAAGCGCGTTGGGCGCCGCCGGCCGATTGCGCCGACGCGGGGCTTCGGGCGCGGCGATCTGATACAGATCCTTCGCCGGCCCGACTTCAACGGCCGCAGTTCGCCCGCCGCGCAGCAAACCGAGGGCTTTTTCGGATGGCTTCGCTTCGACCGCCAGATGCTGGCCGTGCCAGCTCAGGCGAAGCAGGTCGCTCCAGTTGCACGCGCCGGACGGCTGCATCCACGCGCCGTTCACCATGTGCCAGCCGACGCGATCGTGGTAGCCGCGTTGCACGCGGCGCTGCGCGGGCGATGTGCCGTCGTCGGGACGAGCGAAGGCGATAGACGCAAAGAAGAGGAGAACGATGAATGATGAACGATGAATGATGAACGAAATGCGCATACGGCCCCTCCATTCATCGTTCATCGTTCATGCTTCATCGTTTCTATTGTGCCGCGGCGCGCAGCTTGGCGAGGGCGGCGCGTTCGATTTGACGGATGCGTTGAACGGATAGCCCGAAGCGCTCGCGAAGCTGTTCGTATGTCGACGGCGCGCCATGTCGCGGATCCGTGCTGTCCGCGATGCCGAAGTGCGCCGCCAGCACCGCGCGTTCGCGCGGCTCGAGGCGAGACAGGAGCGATCGCACTTCGTCGCGCTGACTGATGCGGTGCGAACTGGGCACGATGCGCGGGTCGGCCACATCCGGGATCAACAGCTCGCGTCGTCCCTCGCCGAACTTGCCGGCACCGAGTCGGCCGATGCTTCCCGTCGCGCCGTTCTGCTCCGCGAGCATCGTCGGCACGCTGCGGGCGAAGCCCTTCATCAAAGCCAGCGTCGCATACGTGCTGAATCGGTTGCCCTTGTGTACGTCGAAGCTTTCCACCGCGCGCATTAGCGTGATATTCCCGTCGCTGATCAATTCCATCAGCGACAGATTGGGCCGCAAATGCTTGCGGGCGATAGAGACAACGAGCCGCAGGTTCGCGCGTACTATGGCGTTCTTCGTGTCGATGGCCGAGTGCAAATGGCTTTCGAGGACGTTCAGATCGCGTGCGCGAGCAAACTGCGGCTCAAGACGACGGCGCGCCTGCACGAACTGGTACTTGTGGAAGTTAAACTTCAGGAACAACGCCCGCTCCTGCTGCGGCGACAGCAGCGGCGTGCGATACAAATCCTGCAAGTACGGTGGCAGATCGCGCGGAATGCGATTCTCTTCCGGTCGATATTCACCGGCCAGCGGATCCTGCTGAACGATCTGCTCGATCATGTCGGCAGCGTTAGATTCGTGATAAAGCGGATCGTCGATGAAGCGCGTCTTGCGACGGTTCAGCCGCGCGATGCGCTCTTCGACGATCACGCGATAAATCGAGTTGCGCGACCGGCGCGTGCGTCGCGCGATCGACTTGATCGACACGCCGTGGCGATGCTTGCGAAGGATCAACGCGCGTTCATCGTCGCCGATCGCGTCGCCGGCGAGCTTGAAGATCGCCTGATCGGGATGTTCTTCATCGTGCTTACGAACCGTGTGAAGAACGGTCAGCGGCGAACGGTTCAGACGATGCCCGATGCGCCGCGAGATCTCGTTCGTGCAGCACCCGCAACCGGTGGCCAGGCGTCGCGCGCGGCGGAGGATTTCCTGCCGCTCGTCTTCCGACACCTGCGAGAAATTCGATCCGCGATCGACCTGTTCCTGATGCGCGCCGAGGAATCGCTCGACGCTGCTCAACAAAAACCCGACGCGTCGCCGGCCATCCGGAAAGATGAACCGCCGCGCGGGCAGACCGCGCCGTCGCCAGCGCTGGATCGTCTTGCTGGTGACGTTGAACTTTTCCGTGACGTCGTCGATTGCCAGCACCGGTTCGACGAGTGTGGTCGTTTCGACATCCAGCGTGTCGCTGATCTGTTCGATCAGCAGACCCAGATCGTGCTGAAGTGCCACGCCGGTCAGCAAATCTTTGCCGGATGACTTCGGGCGATATCCGGTAATTCGAAAAACGAGGAAGTCGAGCGGATAAGCCTTGGCCGGATCGATCGAATGCAGCAGGTCTTCCGCCGACGCGATTTGCGTCAGTCGCGCTTCGTGGGGCGTGAACGACATCTGTCGAGCGAGCGCCGCGATACTATCAATGCGGAATTTCGCCACGGTCACATTATCTTCTACCCCTTACGATCGGGTCAAGTTCAATCATTTCATGCAAGAAAACCGCCTTAACCGGCAAATAACGCTGCTGGCTCATGACGCATGCCTGAAATGCTTGAATGGACGAAAGTTCATCCTTCCAGACGGAACCCGCACTTGATCGTCACCTGCCACTCCGAGACTTTGCCCTTCTCAATGGAGCCGCGCGTTTCGAGCACCTCAAACCAGCGCATGTTGCGCACGGTCTTGCTCGCCCGCACGATCGCGTTCTCCACGGCGTCGTCGCACGACTTGGTGGATGTGCCCGTGAGCTCCAGCATTTTATAGACGGCGTTCTTGTCGGCCATGTGATTCGTCCTCTCTTCCCTTGCCTTCTGATATGCCGCGCCAATCGCGGCGGGTGAAGTATACATTAGAACGTTGCACGCACCGCGCCGCCTTTTCGCGGATCAAATTCGATTTCGACCGGCTGCTCGCCCACCGGTGCAAAACGGACGCGGAAGTTCTTCAGCTTCGTCGCCGCGGCGTCATCGAACGGCCTGAATTCATATTCCATGACGATCTCGCGTTTCGTGCGGATGCTGGAGCGGATCGTCGCGGTGAGCGTGCCGTACGTCGTCGGAAAATCCTTCAGCACAATCTCATTTCCTTCATCAAACCAATCGTCCGGCACGGTGGGCAGCACAACCAGTCCACCATCTGGGAGCCCGCGATCGTCCCGTGTCTCAGTGAGCAGGGCATCGCGGATCAACCACAGCGCCTCGCCTGCGCCGGCGCCGAGCGGTTCGGTGAACGAGATGTGGCCTTCCAGATACCGATTCGCGTCGAACATCCCGAAATTCCAAGGCGATTCGCGGACGATCTGTTCGTATGCGTCACGATCAAAGCGATACGGAAACAGGCCAGCGACTTCCGGAATCGTGTAGCCGTTGCGACTGGCGGCGTGCAGGAAGAACGACTGCAAACTCGCCAGCGCCTGATGCCGCGCGCGAATGTCGGTCGACGATCGGTTCAACAGATAACCAATGCAGCCGCGCGAATAGACGGCATCGAGCCCCGAATAAAACCGCGGAAGCCCGCCCCACAGTCCGCCGTGCTGCTGCATGTAGTCGAAGATCCAGCGATTCGGGATCGTCGGATCGTCGGCACAGCCATAGTTCAACTCGAGGAACGACGGCGCGAACAGGTTCCAATAGTTGCCGAAGCGCGTCGCGGTCAGCCGATCGTGCGGGCCTTCGTTCGCTCCCTTCAGAGACGGCAGCTCAAGCGCGAACGGCAGGAACTTCCGATCATTGGGCCCGATCGCGACTTCGCGAATCACCGCATCGATCCGCAATCGCATCGATCGCGCTTCATCGTCCATCCAATCCGCTTCGCGTTGAAGCGCGTAATCGCCCAGCTCACGAAACGCCGCGGCCGAATCGACGAGCCCGCGCCAGCACGCGACAGTGGCGTATAAGCTGGTGGCCGGATCGCGCACATCGCCGCCGTAGATGTGCGCTGGCAGTAACCCGCGCGTGAGCGGCGAGCGCGATTCCTGGTTCTCGCTTCGCACGCGTTGCGTCCACCGCGCGCACCCGATTAACTGCGGCGCGATCGATTTCAACCAGGCGCGATCGTTCGTCAACCGCGCCACCGCCGCCGCGCACCACGCGGCCGCGCTGTTGCGCGATTGGTGATGAACGTTATCCTTCGCCAGGTTCTCCGCCGACAGCATGATCTCGGCCTGTCGTCGTGCCTCGGTCGCATCGCCCCACATCGCCATCGCGACGACCGGCCAGCCTTCTTCGATGCCGAAGTAGTACTGATAGAAATATGCGCCGTAACTCAGCCGCTCTTTCTTCGAATAATGAACGCGCGTGATGCTCGCGACCTGCGACCGCCAGATGTCGATGCGTTGCATCCATTGCGATGATGGCACGCGCACCTGCGCGCCGGTCCGCAATTGCTTCGACCATACTTCAATGAAGTCGCGCTTCGCGGCTTGGTAATCTTCCTTTGTGAATGCGGACGCTTTGGATTCGGATTCCGTTTGCGGCGTCACGAGATAAACCGCGCCGTCTGAATCGGTTTCGAACACCGCCAACATCTCCACCGGCCCGAGCTTCTGAAGCTCGAACGGCTGGGCCGATTCGAGAATCGTCTGCGCCGCCGCATCGATCACGCACTCTCCTTCGCGCCGATATTTCGGCTCGAGTGTGAAGAACGCGATGGGCGAACGATCTCGCGATTTCTCATCCCACCAATGCACGTTCGGCCGCCTGCCCATTCCGATCGCAATCTTCGCGCCCGGCGGCGCGTTCGTGACTTGCAACCGAATGAACAGCCGTGGTTCCGCGCCGGCCAGGGTTCGATGTGAGAACATCTCCTGCCGAATCGTCGCGCCGCCATTTACCTCGCCGTGCGACCATTCAAGCGTCCACAGCGGAATCGTCACTTCCTCGGCCGTCGTCAGGAAACTCGTGCGCGCCGACAGCGGCGCGGGGCGAATCAGTTCATCGCCGATCAGCAGTGCCGGCGCGAACCAATGATCTTCCTTGTTCCACTTCGGGAGATCGCGGCTCAGCCACGTCGTCAGCCATTGCCCGTTATGAAACGCGAACGCCGGGCTCGAGTCATTCAGGCTGGCGAGCAGCACCTTCTGAAAATCCAGCGGCAGGGCTTTGGCGGCGATTTCATCCCACGACATCGCGCGATCGAGATTCGCCGGGATGATCGGATCGGTCTGATCCGCTGCCGACGACGGCAGCACGACGTGACTCGGCAGCGCACCGGCAAACGCCCCACTTTCGACGACACGATACTTCGGGACGTCCTCCAGTCGCGCGCGATCAACCGTGATGATCTGGTCCCAAAACGCATCGCGGTTTTTCGGGCGCTGTACGTCGACGATCGCGTCCGCCGGGAAGTTCCACGCGACTGCTTGCAGTTGCTGGAACGGCGCGATCACGATCGGCTCATCGCGCCGCACGCTCGTGCGCGCCGGCTCGTACGAGTGGTCGCCAAATCGCAGGAAGTAAATGCGTCCGTCCGCGGGCGATTGGATCTTGCCGCCGCCGTCGGCGAGTGGAACCATCGTGAGCCAATCGGAAGCGGCCGACGGTTGCGGCATGATCGAACAAAAGTACACCGTCAGCATCAAAGCGCCGAATCGCCGGACGTGGCTCGTCATGCCGGCGATTCTACCGTGGCCGCGTCATTTCCTTCGGCGACGGGCGGTCCGCGCGCCAAGCGCGAGCAGCACAAACGTCGTCGCGGCGGGTTCGGGAATCTTCAGCAGCGCCAGGTTGTTCGGGCGATTCAAAAATCCGCCGCCGATAGGTTCCTTTGGCAGCGCCGGTGGTCGCGCAACAGCCATGAGCGATGCACGATATTGCGGGATCGATCACAAAACATGGTCACGCCTCCGAGTGCAGCGAGTCTCCAAGTAACCCAGACGACACTAAATGGCGGAATCGCAACGATCTTTCAAAAACGTGCTCGGCTGACGGATCAGGGCGATTGCACCTGACCTTTACGCGCGGCGATCGCTCACTCTCATTCCGAGCGTAGCGAGGAATCTCGGAAGCCGAACGCGGTTCGCCGTCCCGAGATTCCTCGCTACGCTCGGAATGACATTCTGCCCCGCCACATGCAATCGCCCTGGCTGAATGCCGGTTGCGTCGTTTTCGGATTTGGCGGAAACTGCGCGGACTGTGATTCTCATCATCGACGACCTTCCCGATGCCGCCCGCGCGATCTGCGCGTTGATCTCGCATCGCGGCTACCCCTGCCGTTGGATCTCCAATGGCCGCGACGGGCTGGCGGTCATTCGCACTCATCCGGCTGAGGAGCCGCTGCTGGTCGTGCTGGATTACATGATGCCCGACATGAGCGGCACCGACGTGCTCGAAGCGATCCGCCTGGATGCGAAGATCGCGCGGACGATGGTCATGTTCCACAGCGCCGGCTTCGACGTCGCCAAGCGCGATGCGGCCATGAGCCTGGGCGCGGTCGCGTGGATGCTCAAAGGCACCGATCCGCACGGCGAGATCGACACGATCTGCAACTGGTACGAACGCGCCGGCGGCGTGGCCATCAAACCCACCGGCGCCCAGCGTCAAGCCGGCCCCCGACCGGCGGCCGACCAACCTAAAACCTGATTCACCCCCGCTTCACCTCGCGCCGAAACGCCGCCCACGTGCGGGAGAACCGACGCACGAACGACGTTGTGAAATGACTCTGACTGCTGAACCCCACCTCCAGCGCCACCCGCGCCAGCGGCCGGCGCGGATCGCACACGCGTTCCAGCGACGCTCGCAATCGAAGCTCGGTCAGATACTGATGGATTGCGCTTCCGTTGAACGCGCGAAACACCCGGCACAAATGAAACCGCGAAGTGCCGACTGCGGCAGCAATGTCTTCCAACCCGAGCGGCTGGTTCGAATGTCGAAGACAAAACTCCCGCGCGTCGCGCGCGATCTCGCGCCGCTGGCGAACCGTCCGCTCGCTGGCGCTGCGCCGCGATCCGGTTCGCTCGCCGCGCGACCGGTACGACTGCGCGATCAATCGCGCGACGATTGCGATCACCGTCTCGTGTACCGGCAGCGAATCGCCGGCCGCACTGTTCGGATCGCGATCGAGAAACTCGGGTCGGACGAGGGGGAGGTGGATACGGGGGACGCTGCTACTTATCAGGTCATAAGCAGCAGTGTCCTGCTCTGTCGTCCTGCTCTGTCGTCCTGCTCTGTCGCGACCCTGCTGGGGACGGTCATTTCGAGCGCTAGCGAGAAATCTCGGGTGCTAGAATGCGTCGGATTTTCTGAGCTTCTCTTCAACCCGAGATCCCTCGCTATTGCTCGGGATGACGATCTGTTCGAGAATCGAGACAGAGCAGCCGTGTCCCCCTTCTTCGCTCCCCCTTCTTGCTCCAAACTGAACCACTACCGGATGCACGGAATTCTTGACCCGCGCACCTGCCCGCCGCTACGATGAGCGCGACCAGACGCGGGCGTAGCTCAGTTGGTAGAGCGTCACGTTCCCAACGTGAATGTCGAGGGTTCGAATCCCTTCGCCCGCTTTGAAGCTTAATCCCTGTCGGTGCCAGCGGCTCGAAAAACAGGATAGCGTCGACGCACCGTTGCGTACGCTACGCGTCTGACGATGACTACCGCTGCCGTCACCACCTCAATCGAACTTCCGCCGGGAGTGATCGAATCTCGCGATTCGCTGGTTGTCCTGCTGGTCGATGACCAGGCAATCGTTGGCCACGCGATCAAGCAGATGCTGGCGCCGGAAGCGGACATCCAACTGCACTTCTGCCAGGATCCGGCCAAGGCCATTGCGATGGCCAACGAATTGCACCCGACGGTCATTCTGCAAGACCTGGTGATGCCGGAGATCGACGGGCTGACGCTGCTGAAATTTTTCCGCGCCAATGCGGCCACGCGCGAGACGCCGATGATCGTACTGTCCAGCAAGGAAGAGCCGGCGACGAAAGCGCAGGCGTTTGCGCTGGGCGCCAACGATTATCTGGTGAAGCTTCCCGATCGCATCGAGCTAATCGCACGGGTGCGGCACCATTCGCGCGGTTACATCGCGCAGCTTCAGCGAAACGAAGCGTATCGCAAGCTGGCCGAGAGCGAGAAAAAGCTGGCGGACGAAGTCGCGCAGGCGGCGGCGTATGTGCGATCGCTTCTGCCGGCGCCGATGACCTCCGAACACGTGAGCATCGACTGGCGCTTCGTGCCTTCCACGCAACTGGCCGGCGATGCATTCGGCTACCGCTGGTTGAACGACAAACACCTGGCGATCTATTTGCTCGACGTCAGCGGCCACGGCGTTGGCGCGGCGCTGCTCGCGGTTTCGGTGCTGAACGTGCTGACACATAGCAGCCTGTCCAACACCGATTTCTCCAACCCGGCCGACGTCATGCGCGGGCTCAATGCGATCTTCCAGATGGATAGGCACGGCGAGAAATATTTCACCATTTGGTACGGCGTCTATTCCACCGACGATCGCAAGCTGACATTCTGCGGCGGCGGTCATCCCCCGCCGCTGTTGTTCGAAGATGCGCCCACCCGCGTCAAACCGATCGATCTGGAAACGCTCGGCCCGCCGGTTGGCATCACCGATCTGCTGCCGTTTGAAAACTCAGCGATCGACGTGAAAGCGGGCGCGAAGATTCTGCTCTACAGTGATGGCGCGGTGGAGGTTGATTTGCCTGGCGACATTGTCGGCAGTCAGGAAGAGTTTAACGCATTCATCGCCACACAGAGTTCTTGCGACGGGATCATGGATCGCATCTTTGAACGTGCTCGCGCAGTGCCTGCTGACGGTGTGCTGAATGACGATTGCAGTCTGATGCTCGTCGACTTTCAGCCCCCACGCTGAGGCTTGCGATATAGAACGTTCTTTCCGATCGCGACCGTTTCAAACCGCTCCTGCATTCCGTAGAGACTCTCCGCCGATCCCAGCGCCAGCCATCCGCCTGGGTGCAGCGCCGCGTACAGGCCGCGGCAGACACGCAGTCGCGTTTTTTCGTCGAAGTAGATCATCACGTTGCGACAAAGGATCAGGTCAAACGGCCCGAGTTCCGCCGGTGAGTTCAGCAGGTTGAACGTGCGAAAGTGAATCAGTTTGCTGAGTGATTCATCGAATCGCCATCGCGCGCCGCTGTGACGGAAGTGAGTTTTCAACCGCTCCTCCGACAGCCCGCGATCGACATCGGATTTGCTGTACGAGCCGGCCTTGGCGAGCTCGATCGCTTCGACGGAGATATCACTGGCAAGGATGCTGAACTGGCTCTCGCGCGCACGATTCGCCGCGCTTTCCTGGGTGAATTCGCGCACGAGCATCGCCAGGCTGCACGCCTCCTGTCCAGTCGAACTTGCTGCCGACCACATCCGCACGCGCTGTGTTCCGCTGCTTGGTTTTTCGAGCTTGGATGCGCACTCCGGCAGCACATGGCGCCGGAGGCCTTCGAAAAATGCGTGGTCACGGAAGAATCGCGTCTCCTTCACAGTGATCGCATCGATCACGGCGCTGCGAAGCCGATTGGCGGCGCGCATCCGCAGTCGTTGGACGAGCGCCTCAAAATTCTCCAGGCCCTCGCTGCGAACCAGCGGTTCGAGGCGGTGGCGAACGAGGTATGACTTGTCCGCCCCGAGGGCAATCCCGGTTTCATCGTGAATCAAGCTCGCGAGTTCGCGAAAGGTGTGCCCGGCGAGCTCCATCATCCTCCTCGCTTGCTGTGTTGCACTACGCCTGCGACGGCGCGGGCGATCTGATCGAGCGGGAGCAATTCGTCGGTCACGCCGGCTTCGAACGCGCTGCCTGGCATGCCCCAGACGACGCTGGTGGCTTCATCCTGCGCGACCACATAACCGCCGGCGCGCTTGATCGCGCTCAGACCGGCGGTGCCGTCGCGACCCATGCCGGTGAGGATGAT
>JACMJD010000054.1 GCA_014380825.1 Phycisphaerae bacterium
CGGGGTGAGGAATAAGAAAGCACGTCCGCATGGGCTTACCGATTCTGCTGATCCTGTTCGCCACCAGCGCCGCCGCTGTGGTTGCGTATGGGGTGCATCCGGATCTCGCGCAGTATTCCAGCGGCCTGGCGACGATCATGATCGCACGCCGGCTGATGTGGCCACTCATCTCCGTCTCGCTAATTTTGTGCATCGCGCTGATCGGTCTGGTGATCGCCGGCAAGCGCCGCGCGTGGTGGTTGATCGGACTGGCGCCGGTGCTCGCACTATTCGTACATCGATTCGGGCCCGGTTCTCCCGGACCGACTGCAGTAATCGAGAATCCGGCATTCGTTGAAGCCACGGATGCCAACGCGCCCGAGGCCGGCGATTACGTGGTCGGGCTGATCTTCGAGGATCGCGCGTATGCATTTCCATATCGCGCACTCTTCGCTCGGCCAGTCGTGTCGCTGATTGACTATGACCAGCGCATGCTGCTGCTTTGGTCGGCGTACGCGAACCGCGCGACGGCCGTCAGTCTCACGCGCGAGCTTCGGCCACGCGATCTGGAAGTCGTTTCGATGCCGGCGAATTCGTTGGTGGTCTACGATCGCCGGCTCGGACAATTCATCAGCGGAGTGACCGGCCGAACGCTGAAGGGCGGCGATGTCGTCGGGTTCTCAAATCCGCTCGACACCACCAAAACCACCTGGGCCGATTGGAAGGCCGCGCACCCGGACACGCGCGTGATGGCGGGCTGGAATCGCGCGAGCCTGCCGTCGCGACCGATCCTGCCGGCGTACAAGATGCGCGTACCACCGGTTCCGGAGATCGGCACCAACGTCGCGATGCTCGCCACCACCCAACCCGCCGCCGTGCGCGATGATGTGAAGCTCGATGTGCCCGCGAATCTGACGATCGGCGACACGCGCGTGCTACTGCTGCGCGATCGCAGCGGCCGAATCCGCGCGTTCGATCGGCATGTGAAGGAAGATCTGTTCCTCACCTTCGAGCTCGCCAACGGCGCGCGCAAGCGCGAGGCGAACCTGATCGACATCGACACGCAATCCACCTGGACCCTCGACGGCCGCGCGACCGACGGCGAACTGAAGGGGCAGCGCCTCCGTCGGATTGACCTGGACGATCGGCTCTACTGGGGCGTGATGAAGTTCTGGTATCCGGACTTGGAGTTGATCGAAACGGGTGGCTGAAAAGTCGTGCGCCGGAGGTGGTCGGTCGTGAGCCCGTTGCGCACCTCGCGCTGGCGCGTTAAGGCTTCGCCAATCTTCCAATCTTGTCGAATTTGCTTTGAGGGACTTGCGATGCTTGTAGGATGACAAGTCCGCAAAATGGATTGCGTCACACGTCTTGATTCAAGTCCGTAAGCTGTTGGCTGGTGGTCGGGAGGCTGGTCATGCGAAAGCTGTTTGTTCGCAGCATCATCGCGATGGTGCTGCTCGCCTGCACGACTCGCGCGGAGGCGATCGGTTGGGACAGCAATGACTTCCTGATCGGCGGCGGGTCGAGTTTTACCAGCCGGATCGGTGTGTTCGATCACGATCTGACGTTCAAAGGCTATCTCGACACGAACTTCGTGACGGTCGCTGGGATGGACTTTGACGCGCAGGGCCGGCTGGTCGCCGTTGCGGGCGCGATGCGGTCCGTGCGCGTGTATCAACCGACCAACGGCGCGATCGTCGGTGGGTTCACGCGGCAGGATGATGCGCTTGGCTCGGCCGCGGATCTGAAACTCGCTCCTGACGGCAGCTACGTCATCGGCACTAACAATTTCGGGGGAGGTGATGGCGCGAGACGGTTTCAAACTGATGGTTCGTTCGTGCAACAGATTGGCTCGGGACCAATTCGTGCGGTCGCCGTCGTTCCAGGAGACAAGGTCTGGACTGGCGGGATTGGTACTCAACACATCACAGTGTTTGACCTCGCCAGCGGTACGCAGACGGGAACGATTTCCATTGCGGGAATATCCAGTTTTCGATCGATGGCGTTTAGCCAGAGCACGAACAGCGTGCTCGTCGCCTCGAATGCGTCCGTTTGGGAACTGGACCTCAGCGGGAACCTGATACGACCATTTCACGCCGACACAATGGGTCTTGGATCGGTGGCGCGGGGGCCGGGTGGCGACGTTGTCGCAACCGCAGGTGGAAATGTGGTGCGCTGGTCGCCAGATGGCACGCTCATCGGTACGTTCCCAAGCGGGGAAGTCGGCACGAATGGCATCGTCTGGGCGGGCAACGTACCAGAGCCGGGTGGATTGTGCGTTGTTGGGGCTTGTCTGCTGATGTTCGGGCAGCGCACGCGGCGCAGCGCAGTCGGAACCAGGGACAGTCACCTATTTTGCGCAGCGCTCAAATCTGAAAAATAAATTTTTCTTCGTCAATTTCCCTCGCAAAAACAGGGGTGTGTCTAATTGCGCTGCGCCAGACGAGCGCGCCGCGCGCAGCGCACAGTAGATGGGGAGACGCGTGTTGGCGTCTTCCGCTCCGATGCCTCGGCGCGTCGGGCGTTCATTGACAAGTTGATCGGGTCACAACCGTGCGCGTGCCAAAACACCCCAGGTTCGCACCGCGCGAACGCAATTCGGCAAAACGAACCCAAACCTCGGCGGCGCACGCGACGGATCCGCAGAGAACGCGAAGGCGCGAAGAACGCGGTGGGGTAAAAAATGCAAAACGAACCCACCGCGCTGAGGCACAGCGACGGAAGGCTGGAAAACGCGAAGGCGTGAGGCCGCGAAGAGAGCGGTGGGGTCAAAAATGCAAAACGAACCCACCGCGGGGTGCCAGCACCTCTTCCTTGGCGTTCTTGGAGTCCTGGCGTTCATCCCTCTTTGGTTTCGGATTGGGCAAACGAACCCAACGTGAATCTGGGCCGACCGCCGCGGGCGGCTTCGAGCAAGCCGATCCATGTCAGATCGACGTCTTGAAACCCATCGCGCGGATGACGCACCAACCCGCGCGGGCCTCGAAGATCATGAACGCGCCGCCGGCGATGCAGGCGATCGTCAACGCCCATCCGATCGCTGAGCCGCTCGGCAGCGCCCATAGGAAAAGCAGCAGCACGCCGATGAGCGTCGTCACGATTCCGTTGATCAGGCGAACGCGTTTGCCCCGGGCGTCGATGTTGCATTGAAGCGGCATGGCGTAAATCCTACCACGAACATTGGCCGGGAAGATTGATCGGGAAGATCGGCGGGGCATCTTGGCTGCGCCCGTCATCATACGTATGCTGTTCGCCTTACAAGTCGAACCCGAGCCGTGCCGCGAGCCAACTCTAGCAGGGAAGAGAGCGAGTCAATGGATCGCATCAGCCTCTATTGGAAAAACGCAACCGCCGAAGCCGTTGGTGACAAGCACGGTGTGAGCGAGCGCGATCTGGATGACATCGCGCCGCGCATCAAGAAACTGCACGAACAGATGGTGATTGATCGCAAGGCGGGGAAGCTGCGTTTTCGCGATCTGCCGTATGACGAGGACATGCTCGAATCGGTGAAGAAGGAAGTCGAACACTTCCGCGATCGCTGCGAAGTGCTGATCGTGCTGGGAATCGGCGGCAGCGCGCTTGGCAACATCGCATTGCAGAGCGCGCTCAATCCGTACACGTACAACCTGATGAACGAACGCCAGCGTGCCGGGCCACAGTTGTTCGTGCTGGATAACGTCGATCCGGATGTACTGAAATCGGTGATCGA
>JACMJD010000615.1 GCA_014380825.1 Phycisphaerae bacterium
CATCATGATCGGCCGGAAGCGAAGAATCGCGCCTTGGAAAATTGCTTCGGCCGGAGGTTTGCCTTCCGATCGCTGCGCATCCAAAGCAAAATCGATCATCATGATTGCGTTCTTCTTCACAATACCGATCAGCAGCAGGATGCCGACAATCGCATAAATGTTCAGATCGATGCCGAACAGCATCAGTGTCAGTAGCGCTCCAAGCGCAGCCGAGGGCAACCCCGATAGAATCGTGATCGGGTGAATGTAGCTTTCATACAGCACACCCAGCACCAGGTAAATCACCAAAATCGCAACGCCGAGCAGGATCCAGGTATTCTTCATGGATTCCTGGAATTCCTTCGCAGTTCCGACGAAGGTGGTTGTGACGGTGGCGGGCAAATTGATCTCACGCATCGCATCGTTGATGCGATCGACCGCCTGGCCCAAAGAAACGCCCGGAGCCGTGTTGAACGACACGGTGACGGCAGGAAGCTGACCGTAGTGGGCCACCGAAACAGGAGAAACATCCTGCTTCAATCGCGCTACCGCGTCGAGCGGAACCAAGGTCGGCGTGCCGTCCGGACGTGGGGGCAGATTGCTCCGCACGTACAACTTCGATAACGCAATCGGATCGCGCTGGTATTCCGGCAGCACTTCGAGGATAACGTAGTACTGGTTGCTCGCCGTGTAGATCGTCGTCACCTGACGCTGTCCGTAGGCGTTGTACAGCGTGTTCTCGATATCGGCTGCCTGCACTCCAAGCGCTCGTGCTTTGTCGCGATCGATGTCGACGGTAATCTGCGGACTTGCAATTCGAAGATCCGAGGTCACGTCCTGCAAGCCGGGGATCTGCGCCATACGCGCTTCCACTTTCGGCGTCCAGGCATACAGGTTCGGAAGGTCCGTGTCCTGCAATGTGAACTGGTACAAGCTCTTGCTCATCATGCCGCCGATTCGAATCGATGGCGGAAGGCTCACGAAAGTATTCACGCCCGGAATAGCAGCCAAGTCGCGCCGCAATTGCTGGACGATCGCTTCGGCATGAGGCCGATGCTTCCGCTCCACCAACCGCATCATTGCGCGACCGGAGTTGGTACCGCCGCCGCCACCGCCACCGCCACCCCCGCCCACGGAGGACTGGAACGCCGCGACATACTTGTTCTTGGCGATCACCGCGGCTACCTGCTGCTGGTACTTGACCATCTGCTCAAAGGATGTCTCCTCCGAAGCCTCTGTGCTGGCATTCAGAAAACCAGTATCCTCGGTTGGGAAAAAGCCCTTTGGGATAACAATAAACAGGTAAACGGTTGCGCCGAGCACAACGAACGACATCAACAAGGTCGCAAGTTTCGCACGCACCGCCCAGTGCAAGGATCGTTCGTAGCCGCCAAGGATCCGATCGAACTGACGCTCCGACCATTGATAAATCTTGCCGTGCTTTTCGCCGCCTTCGTGGTGCCGGAGGAAGCGGCTGGCAAGCATCGGCGTCAGCGTCAACGACACAACACCGGACACCAGAATCGCCACTGAAATCACAACCGCGAACTCTTGCAGCAACCGGCCCACAATGCCACCCATGAACAAGACCGGGATAAAGACCGCGACCAGTGAGATGGTCATGGAGATGATCGTGAAGCTGATCTCCTTCGCTCCGTCGATCGCGGCTTGCATTCGACCCTTGCCCATCTCCCTAAGTCGAACGACGTTCTCCAGCACCACGATCGCGTCATCGACAACGAAGCCGACCGACAGCGTAATCGCCATCGCTGAAAGGTTATCGATCGTGTAGTTGAGCATGTTCATCGCCGCGAACGTGCCCAAAATCGAAATCGGTACCGCCAAACTCGGGATGATCGTCGCGGAAGGATTCCGCAGGAACACGAAGATGACCATGATCACGAGCATGATCGCGATCATCAGCGTCATCTTCACATCGTCGATCGACTCGCGGATCGGCTGCGACCGGTCGAACAAGATGCCAAGTTCCATGCCGGCGGGCATTTGCGTCTGCAGCGAAGGCAACAGTTCGCGGATGCCGTCCACGATGTCCACCGTGTTGCTTCCCGGCTGCCGCTGAACCGCCAAAATAACCGAGCGTTTGCCATTGAACCAGCCCGCACTGCGGACGTTTTCAACACTGTCGTGCACGCGGGCGATTTCCTGAAGCCTCACTGGCCGCCCGTCACGATAGGCTACGATCAGCGGACGAAACTGGTCGGCCGACGTGAGTTGTCCGTTGCTCTTGATCGTGTAGGCGGTGCTCGCCCCGTTGATCGTACCGCCCGGCAAATTCGAATTCCCCTGTGCCAGCGCTACCCGTACCTCGTCAATGCCAATGCCGCGCGAAGCGAGCGCGTCCGGATCCACCTGCACGCGCACCGCATATTTCTGCGATCCGAACACGTCCACCTGAGCGACGCCGTTCACCGTCGACATGCGCTGCGCGATGTTCACCTGCGCATACTCATCCACTTCCGACATCGGCAATACATCCGAACTCACGCCAAGGAACAGAATCGGCTGATCGGCCGGATTCACTTTGCGGAACGAGGGCGGCCGGGGAAGCGTTTGCGGCAAATCGCGGCTCGCGGCCGAGATTGCGGCTTGCACGTCCTGAGCCGCCGCGTCGATGTTGCGCGACAAATCGAATTGCAAGGTGATGCGCGTCGATCCGATGCTGCTCGTCGAACTGATCGAAGAAATACCTTGCAGCGAAGTGAACTCGCGTTCCAAAGGAGTCGCCACGGTGTTCGCCATGGTTTCCGGGCTGGCGCCCGGCTGGCCAACGTTTACCGAGATGGTAGGAAAGTCAATCGCAGGCAGGTCACTGACGGGGAGACCGAAATACGCCAGAATACCGAAAACGCTGATCGCGGCCATCAACAATGTCGTTGTGATGGTGCGCCGGATAAAGAACTCAGTGAAATTCATAGTGACCTGCTAGCAACTAATGTTCGAGCGCCGCTTTCTGAGTGCGGTCGCCGTCCGACTTCGGGCCCGTGCGCTGGTCGCTGCCAGCGCCGCTGATGCGA
>JACMJD010000616.1 GCA_014380825.1 Phycisphaerae bacterium
AGTTGTTGAGCGAAGGCGTCGTCACCGAACAAGATCTGGTGCAGATGAAGGAGACGGTGCTGTCGCGCCTGAACTCCGCGCGCAAGCTGGCGGAAGAAGTCCGCCCGCGCGCCAAGTTGCCCGGCTTTGGCGGCGTGTGGAAGGGCCTCGGTCGCGCCGGCGCGGACTGGAGCGCGAAGACCGCGGTCAATCGCGACACGCTACGCCGCGTCGCGGAATCGCAGACGAAATATCCCGAAGGCTACACCGTTCATCCGAAGCTCTCGAAGCTGCTGGCAGCGCGATTCGAAGCCGTGAAAACCGGCGTCGGCATCGACTGGGGCAACGGCGAAATGCTCGCGATCGGATCGCTGCTGCTGGAGGGCGTGCCGGTGCGGTTCACCGGGCAGGATGTTGAGCGCGGCACGTTCAGCCATCGCCACGCGGTGCTGCACGATTACACCGACGGCGCGATCTACATTCCGCTGGCGCAACTCGATCCGAAGCAGGCGAAATTTTCGATCATCAACACAATGCTCAGCGAGCTGGCCGTGCTCGGGTACGAGTGGGGCTTCGCGTCGGCCGATCCGAGAAATCTGGTCATCTGGGAAGCGCAGTTCGGCGATTTCGTCAACGGCGCGCAGCCGATCATCGACCAGATCGTTGCCAGCGCCGAAAGCAAATGGCATTACATGAACGGCATGGTGATGCTCCTCCCCCACGGCTACGAAGGTCAGGGACCCGAGCATTCCAACTCGTATATCGAGCGATTTCTGTCGCTGTGTGCTGAAGACAACATGCAGGTGATCGTGCCGACCACGCCCGCGCAGTATTTCCACGCGCTGCGGCGACAGATTCATCGCAAGTTCCGCAAGCCGCTCGTCTCGATGATGCCCAAGGCGCTGTTGCGCTACGAGCCGAGCAGCTCGCGCATCGAAGAGTTCGCCGAGGGCACGTTCCAACTGGCGATCGACGATGCCAACGTAACCGACCCGCAGCGCGTGCGACGCGTGATTCTGTGCAGCGGCAAGGTTTATTACACGCTGACGGCCGCGCGCGAGAAGCAGGTAGAAAATCGTCGCGGCGATGTCGCGATCGTGCGCGTCGAGCAGTTGTATCCGTTCCCACAGAAAGAAATCGCTGCGGCCTTGGCGCGGTATCCGCGCAAGCAGGAAGTGCTGTGGGTTCAGGAAGAACCGAAGAACCGCGGCGCGTGGAGCTTCATGCAGCCACACCTGGGCGCGATGCTGCCCGACAACGTCGTCCTGAATTACGTGGGTCGAGAGGAAGCCGCGAGTCCGGCGACGGGATCGATCAAGGTGCATCAGGCCGAAGAACGAGAAATCGTCGCGGCGGCGCTGGAGCTTCCGCCTCAGTCACGCGCCGCGGAGGAAGCAACCAAACCCGGAACCGCCGCCACGGCGAATTCGCCGACGTCGGTATCTGGATAACAGGCCGCTGTCATCCCGAGCGAAACGAGGGATCTCGGAAACCCGGACCCGTTCTCTTCCCGAGATCCCTCGCTTCGCTCGCGATGACACGCGTTGCGCTCTTCCCGCCGATCGATCAGCCCATACAATCATTACTATGCCAACCAACGTTCAGATTCCCGCTCTTGGCGAATCGGTCACCGAAGCTGTTCTGCTCCGATGGCACAAGCAGGACGGGGAAACCGTCGCGCAGGATGAGCCGATCTGCGAACTCGAGACAGACAAGGCGAACGTCGACCTGCCTTCGCCCGCGTCCGGCGTGTTAACGCGCGCGAAACAGGAAGGCGCGAAAGTGCGGATCGGCGAGACGATCGCGACGATCGATCCGAACGGCTCGCCCCGCGCGAATGCCAAGGCACCCGCCAAATCCAGCGTTGCGGCGGCTGCGGGATCGGGATCGTCGAATCGATCCAGCTCAGACGCGTCAGCGACCACCGAATCACTTTCACCGGCAGTGCGCCGTCTGGTTGAAGAGAACAATCTCGATCCGTCGTCGATCAAAGCAACCGGGCCGGGCGATCGGATCACTAAGGAAGACGTGCTCAAGCACCTCGAATCGCAGCAGAAGAAGGCAGACGGAAAATCGCAAGAGTCGCGACCGGCGACCGATGCCGAACCTGCCGAAGCGGCGACGATTGTCACGCCCGCGGTGCAGGGCGCCGATGGTCCGATCCGTCGCGTGCCGATGAGCAAGATTCGCAAGAAGATCGCCGAGCGACTGGTTCAAGCGCAACACACGGCCGCGATCCTCACAACGTTCAATGAAGTTGATCTCTCCAACGTGATGTCGATCCGCGCGAAGTACAAGGAGACGTTCGAGAAGAAGCACAACGTCGGCCTGGGCTTCATGAGCTTCTTCGCCAAGTCCGTGGTCCTGGCGTTGCGTGAGTTCGAGAAGGTCAACGCGATGATCGAAAGCGACGACATCGTGTATCACGATTACGTGCACCTCGGCATCGCCGTGAGCACCGATCGCGGCCTGGCCGTGCCGGTGCTGCGCAACGCGCACCAGATGTCCTTCGCGAAAATCGAAAGCGAGATCAAGCGTTTGGCCGCCGCGACGCGCGATGGAAAACTCAGCCTGCAAGAACTTTCCGGCGGCACGTTCACGATCACCAACGGCGGCGTGTTCGGCTCGCTGATGGCCACGCCGATCATCAACCCGCCGCAGTCCGCGATCCTGGGCATGCACAAGATCCAGGAGCGGCCGGTCGCGATCGCCGGCAAGGTCGAGATCAGGCCGATGATGTACGTTGCGCTGAGTTACGATCATCGGCTTATCGACGGGAGAGAGAGCGTGAGCTTCCTGGTGCGCGTGAAAGAACTGCTTGAAGATCCGGCGCGATTGATGCTGGAAGTTTGAAATCGGAGACGAGATATGACCACGATTCATACACGGGCGCGAGTTGGACCCGATGGAAACGTAACGATTCCAGTTGGCGTTTCGGATGCCGGGAAAGACGTTGAAGTGACGATCGTTCCAGCCGGTGAGACCGCGCTCGTCA
>JACMJD010000617.1 GCA_014380825.1 Phycisphaerae bacterium
ACCGTGGAAGTGCAGATCGGTCAGGTGCAGGATCGACAGGCCATCGAGTGATTCGGGCAGTCGAGGAATTGTGACGTCAACCGTGCGGAAGTCGACGCGGAAGTTTTCGTTGCGGGAAATGCGCGTGAGCCTGCCGAGCGTAGTCGGCAGCCATTCGAGCAGGGTGAGATCGTCCGCAATGTCGCCGGTCAGTGCGACGAGATCCGGTTTCTGTTCATCGCAAATTTGCGCGGCCCATTCGAAAAACGTGCGATCGGGCGTGCCGTGGAAGTGCAGATCGGTCAGGTGGAGGATCGACAGGCCATCGAGTGATTCGGGCAGTCGCGGAATTGTGACGTCAACCGTGCGGAAGTCGACGCGGAAGTTTTCGTTGCCCGAGATCCGCGCGAGCTTGCCGCTCAGCGTCAACGGCGCTGGAATGCGACCGAGCTCTGTGACCGCGTTGCGCGTCATCGTGTGGTTCGATCGAAACACCGCCGGAACCCGCTCGCGATGTCGCAGATAATTCACGATCGCGCCAACGGCAACCGCGGCGACGCAAATCGCCATGTAGACCAGCCAAAGCAGCGGCACGTTCGTCCAGGCACCGCCGCGCAGCATGGCGGGGCCGCGCAGGCCAACGTAGATGATCAGCAGGATCGGGACGGTCACGCCGATGATCGCGTGGGTGATCGCCAGCAAGTGCCAGCCGCGTTTACGGATTCCCAACGTGTAGCCGAAGCCCATTGACGCGCGGGTGATCAGCAAGTGCCCGGAGATGGCGAGAGCGATGAGCGCGAAGGAGATCAACAACATTGATGCGACTTGTAGCAGAGGCTGCGCTTGATCGACAGGTGTATCGAGCGCATGCATTGTGAGGCGCGCTACATTTACGCCTTGGCAGCTTCGGCGGGCAACGCGGTTTCAGCGGATTTAGGATTCAATTGAATCGCGACCAGCGTGAGATCGTCCGGCAGATCGCGGCCCTGTCGGAATTCGTCGACGGCGGCGCTGAGCGCGCCGATCATGGCGTCGGCGGTGTCGAATCGGCCGAACAGGCTCTGTGCAAGCCCTTCGGTTGAGAAGCGTTCGCCGTCGGGACGGCGGGCATCGATCGCGCCGTCGGTGTACAGCACGATGCTCTGGTTCGGCATGAGGTCGAATCGTTCGATGTGGTAGCTGCTCTTCTCGTCGATCCCCAGCACCAACTGCGGCTTGAGGTGAAGCGCATCGAAATGTCCGCCTTGCCCGATCAGCGGCGGCAGGTGGCCGGCGTTGGCGATCTCCATGCTGCCGCGGTTCGGATCGATCACCAAAATCAGCAGCGTGACGAACTGCCCGTTGAACGATTGCTGCAAGAGCTGCTTGTTGATCTCGTCGAGACATTCGCCCGCGTGCGCGACGCGCGGCATGATGTTTCGCACGAGCAGTTGCGTGGTGGCCATCAAAAAAGCGGCCGACATTCCGTGACCGGTGACGTCGCCGATCGTGACGACGACTCGGCCGTCATCGAGCGGGAACCAGTTGTAGAAATCGCCGCTGATGTGGGTCGCGGGCTGATTGATCGCGGCGATCTGAAGCGAATCGGTCACGCAATTTCCCTTGGGCAGCCAGTGCAACTGAATCTCGCGCGCATCAGACATTTCCTTTGACATGATGTCGCGCTGCATGCGTTCCAGCCGACCGCGACTGCGAATGAGCTGGATCGCGGTAGAGACGGACAGCCCCGTCATCGCGATCATCACGAACATGCCCCAGATCATCGCGTCGCGAAAGATCGGGCCGACGAAGCCGTCGACGTCTTCCAGCGTCGACGTAACGACAATTTGCCACGTGCGATCAAGCACTTTGGCGGTCCTGATCGTCGAGACGGCGGGCTTGAACGTCACGTCGCCGATGCGTTCCTCGTCTTGAAAAACCTCGGTGCCCTCGAATTGGTTGTTGGAGTGTTTCCGCGCGAGCGCCCGCGTCCGCGGATCGTCGAACTCGCGAATGTTCAGCCCG
>JACMJD010000618.1 GCA_014380825.1 Phycisphaerae bacterium
AGATAAGTTGATCACCTATCGCACTGGCCGCACGAAGGCGAAGGCGGGCAAGGGGACGTTTGATCTGGCCGCGCGGCTGCGATCGGCGAAGTTTGATCTGGCCATCCTGCTGCCCAACAGCTTCAAGAGCGCGCTCGTGTGCAAGATGGCGGGCATCGATCGAATCGTCGGGTACGAGCGCGACGGACGCGGGTTTTTGCTCAGCGACAAGTTGCTGCCGGTGAAGGAACGCGGCAAGTTCGTGCCCACGCCGATCGTGAAATACTACCTCGGGCTGGCCGGATATCTGGGCGCGACCAGTCGCGATCTGAAGCTGGAATTGTTCGTCACCGAAAATGAGAAGCGCGAGGCCCGGGAAGTTCTGACGCGCTGCGGACTGGATGCCGAGCTGTATCGTCCCGCGCAAAGCGGCAAGCCGCCGCTGATCATGCTCAACCCGGGCGCCCAATACGGCGCGGCCAAGTGCTGGCTGCCGGAATATTTCGCGAAACTGGCGGATCGGTTGATCGAAGAACACGGCGCCACGGTGCTGATCAGCGCGAGCCCGAAGGAGCGCGCGATCGTCGAAGCGATCACCCGTCTCATGACGCACGCGGCCGTCGATCTGTCTCGCGCCGGCTCGACGCTGGGCTCGCTCAAAGAAATCGTCCGTCGCTGCGACGTGATGGTCACCAACGACACCGGCCCGCGCCACATCGCGGCGGCGTTCGATGTGCCGGTCGTCACGATCTTCGGGCCGACGCATCCGGAGTGGACTGAGATTTATTTCGGCAAAGAGCGGAAAGTTTCCGTGCCGGTGTTCTGCGGGCCATGCCAGAAAAAGACGTGCCCGCTGGATCATCGCTGCATGATCCGTGTCACGCCGGCGATGGTGTTCGACACCGCGCGCTCGCTGCTGCCGAAACAGGCGACGGCGGTGAGCACGGTTTGATGGAATTAGAATAACATTCACCACGGAGACACGGAGACACGGAGGAATCGAAGATTGAGTTGCTCCGTGCCTCTTTGTCTCCGTGGTGAATTCGATCATGTTCTGAAGATGGCGTCTCGTTCAAACATCCTCCGTGTCGCGCCGCAGTATCAGCCGCTCGTCCGCGAGGTCGGGCTGGATGCCGAGGCCGTGTTCGATCACGAGCAGATCCGCGCGTGGCGAAAATTAACTGATCGAGAAAACTGCACGCTCGATTTCACCGACGCCAAAGGCGATTCGCATCGCTGGCACATCAAGCGATATCCCGCGCCGATGCTCGGCCTGCATTCGCCCGCGGAGCTGGAAGTCGAAGGCTATCGCGCGCTGCATTCGCGAGACATCCCGACCGCCAGCCTCGTCGGATGGGGACAGTTGTCGGATCGACGCAGCTTTGTGATCAGCGAAGACCTCAACGGCTACGAAGCCTCCGACAAGTTGCTGGCCGATGGAGGCTCAACATTCGATCGCCTGCTCGAACCCACCGCGCAGCTTGCAGCGAAACTGCACGGCGCCGGTCTGCATCATCGCGACCTCTACCTGTGTCATTTCTTCTCGCGCGTGGATGAAGGCGCCATCGATGTGAAGCTGATCGACGTCGCCCGCGTTCGTCCGCTGCGAAGTCCGCTCACGCGCCGGCGATGGATTGTCAAAGACCTGGCCCAGTTCTGGTTCAGCACGCTGGAGCATTCATCCATCACCGACGACGCGCGAAACGCGTGGCTGGCCGCGTATGCGTCGCGTCGCGGGATCAACGGGCAATCACTTCGCACGGCGATTCAGCGCAAGAGCGATTCGATCGCCCGTCACGATCGCAAGCTTCGCGAGCTGCAGCCGAATCGGAACATTTCGATCCCGACGGAATGACCGCCCCGCCTCTGTCACGTTTGGGTTCGAATCGCTCGATTTGATAGCGCCGCGGCGCTAAATCCGTCGCGACGTTTGACGCAACCCCTTTCCAGGCCTCAACCTGTGACTCCACAGCTCGTTTGGCTCTTTGGCTTCGCCTGTCCAATTTCACAAAGTATTTTGGTTGCCCAGGATCGCGAGCGCTCGCGATGGTTGGCGGACGGAAACAGATAACCGCCTCCCTATTACTTCGCGCGCTGCGCGCGGCGCGATCGCGGCGCGCAGCGCAGTTTTCATTTCCTTTCCCACGCGACAGAATCGCGGACAATTTTTCCTATTTTTGATTTTCGCGCGTTGCGCGATTCGATGCTGCGGCGCGCAGCGCAAGGAAATCAGCGCCTTTGAACAAACGATCCGCAGCGCGTAGGCTCGCGGGACGATGCGAATCGCGCTAGTCATCCTCCACGCAGACCCCGGCCGCGGTGGCGCCGAGCGCTACACAATCGATTTGGCCGCGGCGCTGACGAGAGCCGGGCACAGGGTTTCGCTCCTTGCGACTTCGTTCGCGCAAGTGCCGCCGGGTGTGCCTGAAGTGAAGCTCAACGCACCAGGCGCGACTCGCAAGAGCCGATATCGTCGCATGCTCGATTCGCTTGATAAAGATCTGCACCAAACGAGTTACGACATCGTCCACGCGATGCTGCCGGTCAGTCGGTGCGACGTGTACCACCCCCACGCGGGCCTCGCGGTGGCGGCGATCGAAGAGAGGAAGTTGCAGGCGATTTTGAATACACGACGACGCGCGTTCGCGTCGGTCGAACGGGAACTGATTGAGGAAAAACGGCCCGTCGTGGTGGCATTGTCAGATTACGTGAAGCGCGCAATCCAGAAGCATTATCCAATGCTCGGCGATCGGCTGATGGTGCTGTTCAACGCGGTGGATACGGATCGCTTTCACCCCGAAGCGCCAGCTTCGCGCGATTCCGTCCGCGCGTTGACGATCGCGCAGGACTTCCAGCGGAAGGGGCTCGCTCAAACAATCGAAGCGCTCGCACAGGTGCGCGACGCGCGACTTCGCTTAACCGTTGTCGGCAAACAGTCACCAGAGCTGTACCAGAAGCTTTCTGCTGCTTGCGGTGTCGCAGATCGAATCACGTTCGCCGGCGCAACCTCCGACACGCGTCCGTTCTATCGCGATGCAGACTTCTTCGTGCTTCCGACAAAGCACGATCCGTGCAGCCTGGTCGTTCTCGAAGCGCTCGCGATGGGTCTGCCCGTCATCAGCACCAAATTCAACGGCGCTTGTGAGATCATGACCGATGGCGTTCACGGATTTGTGCTCGACGATCCGGACGATGTGAAAGCGCTCGCCGATCGCATGAAGCGAATGCTTGATCCTCATCTCCGTGCTCAAATGTCCGCCGCATGTTTGGAGCTTCGACCGAAGCTCGCATACGAGCATCATCTGGCCAGCCTGCTGTCGATTTATCAACGCGCCATTGCAAATCGACTCGCGAAATCGTAATGGATTCTGGCTATGTTCGAGCGATTCACCGACCGTGCCCGCCGCGCCATGACGCTGGCCAATCAGGAAGCGCAGCGGCTTGGGCACGATCACATCGGCACCGAGCACTTGCTGCTGGGCCTCGTGAAGGAAGGTAGCGGCATCGCCGCGGTGGTGCTGCGGGATCAATATCGCGTCGATCTCGGGCGGATTCGCCAGCAGGTGGAGCAGCTCGCGCATCCGCCGGCACGATCGTCGAACAAGCAGATCAGCCCGAGCGATCGATATCGCCGCGTGATCGATTTCGCGGTGGAGGAGTCGTCGAACCTTTCGAACAACTACGTCGGCACGGAGCATCTTCTGCTGGGTCTGCTGCATCTGCGCGATGGCTCGGCCGCGCGGGTGCTGGCGGGGATGGGGTTGCAGTTGGATGACGTTCGCGCGCACGTGCTCAACCTGCTCGGGCGATCGCCGGTTTCCAAAGATGGTCTGCTCGAACAAGCGATGCGCGACATGACTTTGCACCTGGCCGATGAGCAGGTCGATCCAATTCAGACCCGGAAAGTCGCCGAAGCGATGATCAACGCGGGCTGGCGGCCTCAACAGTGAAGAGCGCGCATGTTTGATCGAACCATCAGCGATCGCTTCGAGATCATCCAGCAGTACGTCACGCCCGATCGCGCCGTGATGGATCTGGGCTGCGTCGATTCGCGCCCCGCGCGCCACAACGCGGTCCAGCGCATCGAATACAAAGCAAATCTGCTGCACAAACGGTTGGCCGAGATCAACAAGAGCGTGCTGGGTGTCGACATTGATCCGGACGGCACCAAAGTTCTGAACGGTCAAGGCTACAACGTGATCGTGGCCGACGTCGAAACGATGGACCTCGGCAAGCAGTTCGACACGATCGTGGCGGGCGAGATTATCGAACATCTCGAGAATCCCGGCCGATTTCTTCGCAACATGCACCGGCATCTGAAACCGGACGGCGTGATCATCGTCTCGACACCAAATCCGTTTTACGCCGGCAGCGCCTGGAAAATCTGGCGCTACGGCACGCCGGCCGTGCATGAAGATCACATGGGCTGGCAAGACCCGACCACGATGGGCCAGCTCTTCCGGCGCACAGGTTTCGAACCGACCGCAGGCTACTGGGTCCAACCGAAGCCGGCGATTTTGAAGACGTGGAAGCGACTGATGCGGCCGTACTTCTCGCACACGTTTATGATGATCGCGAAGCCGAAAGGGAAATGAACCACAGATTTCACAGATTGCACAGATTCAGAAACTGCGATTGAAATCTGTATAATCTGTGAAATCTGTGGTTGGTTTTGTTTGCTACGCCCGGTCGCGATCGACGATTACATCGAAGAATTGATACCGATCGCCGCCATCGTCGACGTTCAAATCGACTCGTTGGAATCCGCGGATGATGGCGCCGTTCAGCAGATCGGATAACCGCCGCGCGTCGACGGGCGGATCTTTACGGCTCTTGTCGACGACGATGAGCACGCGCGATGCGTTCGGATCATCGCGAAGCCCCAGCGGGAGATAGAACGATGCTTCCTCGGGTAATCGACTGACCAGGAGCGGCACGTCGGTGGTGCGAAGATATTGCGCCATGGCCGCCGCAAATCGCTTTGGCGAGCGCGCGTTGTCTTTCGCACTGGCATGAAACCCAATCAGCCCGATGAGGAGCAGTGCGTACGCCGCCGCTTGCGTGAGGAGCCAACTGTTCGGCTTGCCGTTAACGATTGATCGAATCGCATACACGGCCATGAGCACACCGGCTGCGCAAATCGCCAATCCCATCGCGTCTCTGGTCTTTGAAGAATAAATCGCGAGAAACAGTCCAATTCCAAAACCGATCCCGATCGCACACTGGGCGGCGGCGAGGACGATGCTCATCTGATAGTTGGCGCGACGGCGCGCCCAGGCGGCGCGCATTGTGATCAATGCGTCGGCGATGATCAGCGTCTGGGCGGGCATCAGCGGGAGGAGGTACGCATCTTTCTTCACGCTGACGAGCGAGAAGAACGCGAGCACGATCACATACCACGACAGCGCGAACAGGCGGCGACGATTTCGCGGCGCCCAGAATCGTCGCTTCGATCGCATTACGGCCAGCACCATGCCGGCGATCCAGACCGGTGTCCACGGCAGCGCGAGTTGAAAGCTCGACGCGAGGTACGTCCACCACGGGCGGGCCTTTTCGATATTCTGGCCGCTGACTTCGCCGCCGGATTCGTACCACCACATCCGCCACGCATCCGGCGCTTCGCGCAAAACTAAAGCGGGCCAGGGCAGGACGATCGCGATAAACAGCAGCGCCCCGATCGCGTGCGAAATCCAGCTTGCAGAGCCGGTACGTCGTCGGAGAAAGATCTTTGCGCAGATGATCGCGGGGATGATGTGGATAAAGATCACCGGGCCCTTCGCCAGCGCGCCCAGCGACAGCGCGATCCAGGCGAGAATGTTTCTCCCGCGTTCGCACCGCCACCAGCCCCAGAGGGCCAGCAACGTAAAGAAGGCGAGATACGGATCGGCCATCGATTTGCGGAATTCGTCGACGACGAATTGTGTCGTAATCCAGACAATCGCCGCCGGTATCGCGGCGCGATGGCCGAGAATGAGTAGCGCCAGATCCCAGATCAGCAGCGTCGACAACGCGCCGAGCAGCGCCGGCACGATGCGCGCGTTGAACTCGCTCACGCCGAACAGTTTGAACACGACGGCCGTGACCCAATACGGCAGCGGCGGTTTTTGCAGGCGGATCGCGTCGTTGATCACGGGGAAGAGCCACGGGTTCACCGTGTCGCGGTCGCCGGGCAATTGCGCGGGCGCCAATCGCTGACTCTCGTTCGATTCGACGAACCCGCTCACGTGGACCGGCCTCGCATTCCAAGGCCAACCCGAGTCGGCCATCGTGCGCGCGGTTTGCGCGACGCGGCCTTCGTGACTCGTGACGATGTCTCGCCGGCCCAGCGCGAAGGTGAAGACGATCAGGGCAACGGCGAAGCAAGTGAGCAACTCGCTGCGGCGGCGCCTTGAATCTTCATTGAATGGATCGATAGATTTCAAACTTCTGATCCTTCATGAAGATTTCGCCGACGGTTTCGCAACCGATCGGCACGGGCGGCGGCGCGACTTTAGATTTCGTCTGCGCGATGATCAGGAGATTCGGATGATCGCTCATCAACTGCGTCAGCTCGCGCGCGTTGCGCGCCTGCGGCACGATCGAGCGCAGGTTGTACACAAGCGGCAGGCTGAAATTCTCGCCAAAGAAACAGTACGGCCCCGGGCCGATCGCGCGGATTTGCGCCGCCACCGTGCGCGGCGACTGCGTTTCGGTCGTCGGCCACCAGAAGCCGATGATCGCGGACAGGCAGATCGCGCCCGCGATGCTGAACGCGGTGAGACCGGCGGCGAGGTTGCGTTTCGTGAGCAGCACAACGATCGTCGCCGCCAGCAGCAGGACGATCGCGATCACGAGGTCGGTTGTGATGATATCGCCGCGCAGGCGCTGCGCCGCCAGCGGCAGCGCGAGCGCGCAGATCGCGAGGACGACGCTGGTGATGATCACGATCAGCCGCCCGATCGCGCGGGCCGGATGCGTTTGTTCCACTCGCGTCGCGCGATCGATCCACCAGCCCGCGATCAGCGCCAGCGGCGGGAGCATCGGCAGCAGATAATGTTCCTGCTTATTGCCGAGAAAGAACAGCGGCACCAGAATCGATCCGCACCACGCGAGCGGTGGGGTGAGTCGTACATGAATCTGCGGATCGCGCCGCCAGTTGAGGCTCGCGTCGATCAGCGCAACGAATGCAATGGGCGACCACGGAAGCATTGCTTTGAGCAGATACGGAAAGTAGACGAAGAACCAGCCGGGATGATTCGGTTCATCCAGCAGGACGTTCAGTTCGCGCGCCACGGCCGAGCCTTGCGGCAGGCTGCGCGCGTAAATCCACCACGGCGCGCCGATGATGGCCGCAATCAGCGGAGCGCCGCTGATGAACCATTGCAGCGCGACGCGCCAACGTCGCGTGATCAGCGTCATCGCGGTGAGAAACAGGATCGGGAACATCGCCGGCGGACCTTTGGCGATGCAGGCCAGGCCGATCGCGATGCCGGACAGTTGGAACCACAGGATTCGACGCCGCGCGCCCGGATCGAATCCTCGCCAGATCGAATGGATGGCGATCGTCAGCATGAGCGTGAGCACGATATCGGTCTCGGCCATGCGCGCGTGGCGATGGAAAAGGAAGCTTCCCGCCAGCAATCCCGCGGAACAGACGGCCGCGCGGATGCTGGCGAATTCGCGCAGCGCCATGTGATACGTCAGCAGGATCGTCAGCCAGCCGCACAGCGCGAACGGCAATCGTCCCGCCCAGTCGGTCACACCGAACATCTTGAACGATCCGGCCGACATCCAATACGCCAGCGGTGGTTTTTGCAGGCGGACAATTCCGTTGGCGCGCGGAATCATCCATCCGCGCCAGCCATCGCCCGCGCTGGCGCTGTCGGTCATCTCGCGCGCTGATTCGAGCACGCGCGCTTCCTGCGTGCGCTGCACGGGCGCGAACGCGATCGTCCAGAGCATGAGGACGAGCGAGCTGATCCAAACGATCGCGTGAAATCGCACGGCGGGAGTCTACTCGCGGACGAACGCCCAGTACCAATCCTTATCACGTCGGACTTTGTGCAGGAACGCCCAGCCCGACGCGGGCAGCGGTTCCGGGTCGCGGCGGCCCTGCACAATCACGTAAATCTGCGGCCGATCAGTGCGAGGCAGCGTCGCCGGATCGGGAACGAAAAGAGTGGGCCGATTGAGGTAGATCGAGAGATCGACCGGTGCGCGCTTTTCCTCGCGCTCGCCGCGGAAGTTGAAGACCTGCGCGGTGGGATATCGATCGCGAATAAAATCCGCCAGCGGGCGCATCTCGCTGCGGCCTTCGCGCGTCTTGGCGTAGCCCTGCACGCCGACGGCTTGCAGGAGCATCATCAGGATGAACGGTGTGACGATCATCGCAAATCGTTGGCGATGCGATGCGAGCCACCCGACGATTACGATCATCGCCGCGATCGCTGTCGCGCTGATCGCAAACGCCGGCGAGAACCATCGGCCACCGTCCGCGGTCTTCACGGCGGAGCTGAGACCGAGCAGTGGGATCAGCGCGAATGCGATTAGCACTGCCCAGTGCGACCAATCTGGCAGTGCGGTCTTCGTTCGTCGCAGCGTCGCGAGCACGCTTTGTGCCGCGACGACCGATGCGATCGGCGCCATCGGCAGCAGGTAACGATCTTTCCGATCGGCGAAGCAGCTCATCACGAGAATGGTCGTCAGCAGCAGGACCGTCGGGTACGCAGAACGCACATCCTGCTTGCGAACGAGCTCCGCGATCGCCATCACACATCCGTGTACGAGGAACGCGGACCAAGGCAGCATGAACGCGAGGATGATTCCGTAGACGAAGACGTTCTTGGATGAAAGCCGGTCACCGCCGGCGGGATTCGTCTCCGAGAGCCATGTCGAGACGACGCCCGGA
>JACMJD010000001.1 GCA_014380825.1 Phycisphaerae bacterium
CGCACGTTCGCCGCACGATCGAGAAGATCATCGCCCCGCTTGGCCGGCGCCTGGATGCGAATTCCCCGCTGGTCGATGCGCGCCTGCCGGACGGTTCGCGCGTGAACGCGTCCGCCCAGCCGGTTGCGATCGATGGCTGCAATCTGACGATCCGAAAATTCCCGCAGTCGCGGTTGATGATCGAGGACCTGGTTCGATTTGGCGCGCTCACCGCGCCGATCGGCGAATTCCTCCGCGCATGCGTGGGCTCACGCTTGAATATCGTCGTCGCCGGCGGAACGGGTTCGGGCAAGACGACGCTGCTCAACGTGCTCTCCAGCTTCATCCCCGAACACGAGCGTATCGTCACGATCGAAGATGCCGCCGAGCTTCGGCTGGGGCAGGATCAGGTCGTGCGGCTGGAATCGAAAAAGCCAAACGTCGATGGCACGGGCGAAGTGACCATTCGCGAACTAGTTCGCAACGCGCTGCGCATGCGGCCGGACCGAATCGTCGTCGGCGAATGCCGCGGCGGCGAGACGCTGGACATGCTCCAGGCGATGAACACCGGCCACGACGGTTCGCTGACCACACTGCACGCGAACACGCCGCGCGACACGATCAGCCGCATCGAGACGATGGCGCTGATGGGCGGGATCGATTTCCCCGTCAAAGTCATCCGCGAACAGATGGCCGCCGCGATTCAACTGATCGTGCAGCAATCGCGATTGCGCGATGGCTCACGCAAAATCGTCTCCATCACCGAAATGGCCGGCATGGAAGGCGAACGCGTGGTGATGCAGGAGCTGTTCCGCTTCGTCGAGCAAGGCGTGGACAAAGACGGCAAAATCGTCGGCCAACTCCGCGCCGGCGGATTGCGACCGAGCTTCTACGCGAAGCTCGAGCAGCACGGATTCAAGATTCCGCAGGAAACATTCCAACCAAGCCGGTAGATGCGCGGTTAGTCCTTCTCCAGCTTGATCTTCACATCCGTCTTCTTTGCCGGATCAAGCGTGATGTTCGCAAACGTCGCGCGGTGATCGTACGGCCGAACCTGGAACGAGATCGTGCGCATGTTTTCCACGGGCTGATCGAAGTGATACAGATTCTGCCGGACCGATCCGGCCATCGCGCTGTTCCCAGCGCGGGCGACATGTTCCACGCCGTTGTCATCCACGCCCATCACGCGCGATTGATAAGCCGAGACATCGTGCGAGACGGTGACCATCGCGCCAGGCTGGTTTCCCGCCAGCGGATTCGGCGCGTTGACGGTTGGGGAGAAGATCACGCCGCCGTGCTTGCCGCCGCCGCAGGTGGTCGCGTCGAGTTGCTCGCAGGTGAGCACCGATTCCCACGCGCCCGTGGCGACCATGCACGTGATGTCGAACGCCGCCAGGTCTGCCGCGGGAATGGTGATCGTTGCGGCGCCTTCGATCGGTGCGCCGTGAAGCTTCGCCTCTTCGGATGACCAGTCTCTTTTCGGCTGAATCCAGTAAACGATGCCCGCGTCATCCGGCGCACCGGATACGCGGAACAACATCTGATGCGAATGAGGCGGCTCGTTCGTGCTTGTCGGAGGATCGCACCGACTCGCGCTGGGCGAGCCGTCCGGATACCACCACTGCTGATCGTCGCCCATTCGTCGAATGCCCAGGCATTCGACAACCAGGCCATCATCAAGCTTCGCCACGGCTGAAGCGTTCGCCGCCGCTGCGGGAAGCGGAGTTTGACTTGCCGGCGAGGGCTTTTCCGCACCGGTGCCGGCTTGCGCGAATAACGCAACGCCCGAGCCGCCGACAAGCACGCTCGCCGCGATCGCGCCGGCGGCCAGCTTTAATTTCGCGTACATGAACATTTTGCTCGCTCCTTTGGCCAGCAGATAGCTGGACGTCGTCGTCGAGGTGGCCGAAACCGACAGCGCCACATCCAGCACAGAATTCGCCAGCGTCGACGGAACTGAACCGGCGCTGGCACGAAGCGCCGACGATACAGCGACCGCACCGGCCGCGCTGTCGACGGTCACGCCGCGCGCCGCGAAGAACGATCGCATTTTGTCGATCGCGCGCCCGACGCGCTTCCTCGCCGCCTCTTCGGAAACGCCGAGCTGCTCGCCGACTTCGCGATAGGTTTTGTTATCGAAGAAATTCAGCAGCACGCCCGCCCGATCGGCGCTGCTTAAACGGGCAACGGCCTCGTCGATCAATGGCGCCAGTCGCTCTCGCAGCGGAGCGACGTCGTTCGAGTCAATCGCGTGCGATCGCTCGGCCGCCGCCCGTCGTTCGTGATATCTCCGCCGCGCCTCGATCTTCAGCGCGTTCCTCGCGGCGTAGCGTGTGGTGACGAACAGCCAATCGCGTAGGATCACGTCGTGCCTCAGCTTCCCCGCCTTGCGCGCCAATAAGATGAACACCGCCTGCGTGATGTCCTGAGCCAGATGCCGATCGAAATTCGCCTGCCGCACCGCGGCCGCATAGACAAAATCCAGCTCACGACGCACGAGCGCCTCCAGCGCCGAGCGGCGCTGCGCATCGTCTCCGCTTGAGGTCAGGTGGAGCAGTTGAGCATCAGACAAGTTCGACATCGCACGGGAATGTACGATGTGGGGGAAAGCGGACAAGGAAATTGTGGACCGACAATTTTCGAATTCGCAGCTACTTCGTCCACTCAGGTTTCGCGGCCGTGACGTGAATCATTCCGTCTCTGAATTCGCCGACGAAGTCAAAGCCGGCTAGCACATCGCCCGGTTTAACCGGAAATAGGCGATAAACGTTTTTCGAGTCGATCTTAAGTTGCCGTCCGCGATCTGACAGGAAATAGTCCGACCGGTCCTGTGGCCGCAGCGACACTGAAAATTGCCCGGGCGGGTCAACATAGCCTTGCAACAGATATCGGCCTCCATTGTCGGTAAATGTGGTTAGCAACCGACAGTTGCGCTCGCGCCCGAGTATCAGAGAATCCACGCTAAACATCACCGGAAGATTGGGAATTGGTTTGCCATCGGCGGTTCGAATGATGCCGGATAACTGGCTCGTCTGTTGCGTCAGTTTGAGTTCGAGGGGACGAGCCCCGGGCTTCATCATTCCGCTGAACGCGAGTTTGCCGTTCGGATGCCACGCCCAGATCGCGAGCTGATGAGCCGGGTCGATTCCACGGACTGTGAATGCACCATCAAGATCGCTGTACGCGGTATCGATTCCGTGCTTCTCTCTAGGCTCATCGCTTTCGGTATCGATTACGAATATTTTGGCAAGGCGCACCGGTTTGTTGTCTGAATTGAGCGCGCGGCCGGAAACTGTCGGGGCAATTTCCTTGTTTGCTCGCTCTTTCACAGACGATGACTGACGAAGCTCGATGCCGGAGAAATCTTGCCACTGATCAATGCTGAAATACGATTGCGCCAGCACAGTGCCATCCCCGTCAAATGCCATCGCGGTGTAATTTCCGGGCGCGAGAGACTGAACCTCAAACCGCTCACCCGGTGCGACCGGTCCGGCGTAGTGTTCATCGATGGGTCGTAGCTTCGCGTTTAAGCGACTGACGGAAATCACCACCCGTTTTGTTAGTGCATTGTCGAACGCGACTGTGCCGCTGCCTCGAATAGATTCCTTCATCGTGAAATCGGCGACCTGCGGCAGGTCATTGAGTGCGCGACTAAACTGTTGTCCCGCTTCCACGCAGATCAGCGGCCGACCTCGTTCAGCAACTATTTGGTCGGAAGGTGAGCAGCGAATATCCAACTCCGTCTTCGGCACGCGCACCTGATAACGTCCGTCCGGTCCCGAGCGAGTTCGAAACGTTCCGCCAAGCCCTCCGATGGCAATGACGTTGATCAGCGCGCCGGCGATCGGCTGTTTGGTCATTGCATGCGACACCTGCCCGGCAACCAGAACGCCCGCCTGCAGCTGAAGATGGACATCTTGGTCGGCCTCAGTGTCGAGAAATTGATCAGCCACAAAATCGGGATGATTTACGCGGAGCGGCCGCTGATATGTCCCGAACGGATCTTGGCGAGGCACGCAGTGTTCAAGAACGAATTTGCCGTCTGCATCGGTGCGCACCGGCACACGCGGCACGCCGTCGGTAATCAGCGCACCAGATACCGGCTTGCCGGCCCCGTCAACTACTTGGCCGCGAATGGATTCATCTGGATAGAGCACGATCCACGCTTCTCGTTTTGCCAGCTCGCCGCGATTGGCGAAATCGTCGAAGCCTTGTGGATTCTCGGTGGTGCTTGAGGGCGGTCCCCACTGAAAACCATAGCCCGTGCCTGCCGCGATCGCGCGGACAATGTACGCGCTGCCGCGCGGGGGCCGACTAATATGCACTAGAGTGAATCGCCCGTCATCGCCGCTCGTCGTGCGGCCAACCTCGTCGAAATCGACTCCCATCATGCCTTGTTTCGAATGCACGAGACAGACGACCTCCGCATTGCGGATCGGTTGGCCCTGTCGATCAGTGACGATACCGCGAAGTTCTACTGTCAGATTTGAATCGGTCGCTTGCGTCGCGGGCCGCGTCACTTGAGCCAACACAGCACACGCGCACAGGAACGTAATCAAGATCGACAACGCGATACGCGATGCGAGCTTCATCCGAATCCCCTTTCGCTAATGCGCCACCCGATGCGCCGCCAGATAAACCCCAGCGACGATCATGGCGATGCCGATCCAGTTCACTCCCGTCGGCCGTTCATGCAGAAGGACGACGGCCAACCCGATCGCTAACGGCATGCTGAGTTTATCGATCGGCCCGACCTGCGAGACGTCGGCCTTCTGGAGCGCGCGGAACATGAAGATCCAGCTTAACCCGCCGGCGACGCCTGACAGGACGATGAACGTTATCGCTTTGCCGTGAAGCTGTCGCACGTTGCTCATCACGCCGACGATCAG
>JACMJD010000002.1 GCA_014380825.1 Phycisphaerae bacterium
CAGACGCTGGATGTACACCTGCAGCAGATCGAAGCGCGCCCATGGAGCAAACTGGGGGGCAAGATCGCGCGCATCACCTGCGACCCGGCCGGCGCGAGCCGGAACGATCAGACGGCGGCGAGCAACATCCAACTGCTGCGCCGCAGCGGCTACACCGTGCGATCACGCAAGAGTTTGATTGTCGAAGGGCTCGAGCTGATCCGCCGCGCGCTGCGGCCAGCGCACGGCGAGCCGCGCTTGTTCATCCACCCGCGCTGCGTGCGATTGATCAAGGCGATGCAGTCGTACCGTTACGGCAACGGCACTGAATCGCCTATCAAAGACGGCACGCACGATCATTTGATCGACGCGTTGAGATATAGCTTCGTCAATTCGGTCAGTGAGAAAGTAAAGGAGCGGACGTATTGACGAAGAAGCTACAAAATCCAAATCACGGTTCGACAGGCTCACCGCAGGCAAAGAAAACTCAAACTGCAATACTCAAAAGTGAAGAGTCGCCTTGTCATCCTGAGCGTACCCGCGAAGGATCTGGCTTCGAATGTCAGCTAGATCCTTCGCCGAGTACGGCTCAGGATGACGGGCTTTGAGTATTGAAGCTTCTTCTTTTGGAGCTTCTTTGTGATTTGTCTTTTGTGATTTGGAGCTTGTCCTCTACAGCAGCTCCGTCACGCGCGTCCAGCGGGCGACGACTTTCACGCCCAGGGCGGACACCAGCGCGATGCAGGCGCATACAATCATGCCCAGCATGAGCGCGTATTCGAGGACTTCCGTGCCGCGCTCGTCTCGGACGAGGCGCTGGCCAAACGTTTTGCAAAGCATCATGGCGGTTCTCCCATTTGCCGTCGCCCGGCGTGTGGCGTGACGGTGAGGAAAACTACCACATGGATATTTTGCGGCTGGAAAAGCAACCGGAAAGTACGTCCGCATATAGTTTTTGTCCGTGCGACTATGCCGTCTGTTCCGTGCGCGCGATCTAACCGGCCGATGCCGAAGCGAATCTTGTGCAAAACCGGCTCGCGCGCGGTAAGACAGACCCATCCGACTCACCCGGTATTCACGGTGCGTGTCTGATTTGGCGAGGATGAATTTATGACCTTTGGCCGAGCGCGTTTCGCGAAGTTTGCGGTGGCGATGTTCGGGGCTGCTGCGCTGTTGAGCGTGTCGAGTGATCGCGCGCCTGCGCAGGAAGCACCCGCGCCGTCCGCAACTCCTGCGACAACGCAGGCGTCGGTGCCCGCCATTCGCGGGCAGACGCAGCGAATTCAGTTTATCCGCAAGGCGCTGGATCAATCGATGGAGCAGTTCGAGAAGCAGTTCGCCACGCCGAATTCGCGAATCGAATCGCGGCAGTTTTCGCTTTATGCGCACTACATCCTGGCGCTGAACCAGGACCCCGCCAAGGCCGAGGGCGCGATCAAGCGGTTGCTGAAACTCCAGGACACGAATCCGAACAGCCGCACGTTTGGTGATTTCGTCCCGGCCGAAGGCGCGCCCGCGCCGGCGACGGAGAGCGGGGCGGTCACGGAATACACGGTCTTGCCGCTCGTGCAGGTGATGCTGCGCTATCCCGAAAAGCTCGCACCGGAGCTGCGCGAACAGGTGAACGAATCGCTGAAGCTCGCGCTGCCTGCGATCCAGCGACAGAAGCGCGCGCCCGATCTGAGCAGCGTGTTCCTCCTGAACACGATCGACGAGCTGCTGATCGGCGAACTGCTGCGCGATCAAAAGGCGATCTTCAGCGGAACGGCCAAGCTCACGCAGTTTGTGGGCGTGATGCGATCGCGCGGGATTCAGGAATACGTTTCGCCGAATCAGACCGCGCTTCAGCTTTCATGTCTGCTGATCGCGCAGAACTATTCGCGACAACCCGAAGCGCGGCGGCTGATCGATCCGATGCTGAAGTTTCTGTGGTCGCAGGTGTCGGCGAACGTGGTGCCGGGGCGCGGTTCGCTGGGCGGGCCGCAGAGTCGGAATACGGATTTCGTTTACGGGCTGGGCGCGATCGATGCGTTCACGTTTGTTGAAGGGCTGCGCGATACGCCGCCGTACATCATGCCGTTTGGCGATGGGCTGCGCGCGCTGATCAACATCATGGAAGACGGCTGGCGCCCGGACGATTCGGTGCGTCGGCTGGCGTTCGGCGAGCGCATCGTCCGCCAGCGCTGGGGCGGATTGCCGGGGATGGATCGATACTTTTATGTGACGAACGATTACGCGATCGGCAGCAGCAGCGCGTCCGCGAGTTTCTACGATCGCAAGCTGACGGCCGAGTTCACCACGCCGCGCCTACTGGCGCCCATCTGGGTCGTGCCCGATCCGTTCGACGCACCATACGGCCAGGTGCGTGATAAGAAGACGAATCAGATTCGGCACCCGCAGCATTTCGTCGAGCAGATCGCGGCGGTGCAGGAGAAGAACACGCTGCTGGCACTGATGAACCTGCGGCAAGACGTGAAGGGAAAGATGGTGCCGTCCGTCGCCACTAACGTCGTGTTCCCGGCGGCGGTCGAGGAAGTGTTGCTCGATGGTAAGCGCGTGCCGATGGACAAGGCGTTTGAGATGACCGTGTCGACCGATTCGGTCCTGATCCTGCGCGAGGGAACCGGCGCGGTGGCGATCCGGTTGTTTCAAATTGACGGCGTGGACGAGCAGCGGCCGGTGATTCAGTTGAAGTTTGATGCGAATCAATGGGGCGTCGCGCGATTGGTCGGCTATCACTATCGCGCGCCCGAAGGCGGCGCGCGTCGCGCGCCGCCCGAGCAGAACATCCGCGCCGGCGTGATGATGCTGGCGGATCGAGTCGCCGGC
>JACMJD010000619.1 GCA_014380825.1 Phycisphaerae bacterium
GGTCACCTAGTAGCAGCGAATCGCATTGCGTGTAGTTGCGCGCGCGGTCGGCGCTTTTCAACACCTTGACCAGTCCGCGATACGCGTTCTGACCGCGACCTGCGGAGATGCCCTTGGAAACGATGGTGCTGCGCGTGTTCTTGCCGATGTGAATCATCTTGGTGCCGGTATCGGCTTGCTGGCGATTGTTGGTCAGTGCGACGGAATAGAATTCGCCGACCGAATTGTCGCCTTTCAGCAATACGCTCGGATACTTCCAGGTGATCGCAGAACCGGTTTCGACCTGCGTCCAGGTGATCTTGCTGTTTTTGCCGCGGCAGGCGCCGCGCTTGGTGACGAAGTTGTAGATGCCACCCTTCCCGGTTTTCGGATCGCCCGGATACCAGTTCTGCACGGTGCTGTATTTGATGGTCGCACGATTCAGCGCGACCAATTCGACGACGGCCGCGTGAAGCTGGTTTTCATCGCGCATCGGCGCGGTGCAGCCTTCGAGGTAGCTCACGTACGCGTCGTCTTCCGCGATGATCAGCGTACGCTCGAACTGGCCGGTGTTCTTGGCGTTGATGCGGAAATACGTGCTCAGTTCCATCGGGCAACGCACGCCCTTGGGGATGAACACGAAGCTGCCATCAGTGAAGACAGCGCTGTTCAGCGTGGCGTAGTAGTTGTCGCTGTACGGGACAACCGAGCCCATGTACTTCTTCACGAGTTCCGGATGATTCTGCACCGCTTCGCCGAAGCTGCAGAAGATGATGCCAAGCTCGCCGAGCTTTTCTTTGAACGTCGTCGTGACCGAAACGGAATCGAACACCGCATCCACCGCAACGCCCGCCAGAATCGCGCGCTCTTGCAGCGGGATGCCGAGCTTTTCGTATGTCTTCAAAAGTTCCGGATCGACCTCATCCCAACTCTTCAGCGCGTCTTGCTTCGGAGCGGAGTAATAGATCGACGCCTGATAGTCGATCGGCGGATATTTGATCATCGGCCACGCGTGCGGCTCCGTCATCGTCAGCCAATGGCGATAAGCTTTCAGCCGCGAATCGAGCATCCACTGCGGCTCGTTCTTCTTGTGGCTAATGAAGCGGACGATGTCCTCGTTCAGCCCGAGCGGGGCTGTATCCGCTTCGATATCCGTGACGAAGCCCCACTTGTACTCGCGATTCGCGAGTGTCTGAATTTCTTCATCTGTCGTGGGCATTGCTAACTCAAATCATTTTGGAACCGCAGAGGAACGCGGAGGAACGCGGATTGAAACAGAAACTCAAAATCAATCTGCGTTCATCTGCGGTTCAATCTCATGCTTGAAAACTCGAACCGCATCCGCAAGTCGACGTCGCGTTCGGGTTCTTGAAGACGAACCCGCGCCCCATAACTTCGTCGCGGAAGTCGATCTCGACGCCGTTCAGATACAGGTAGCTTTTCATGTCCACCAAGATCTTCACGCCGTTGCATTCCATTTCTTCATCGCCTTCGCCTTTGGCCTCTTCGGTGAGATCCAGGACGTACGAGAAGCCGCTGCACCCGCCGCCTTTGACGCCAACGCGCAGCCGCGTTTGCTCGGCCGGCAGTTGCTGGTCGACGATGATCTTCTTGATCTCTTTGGCAGCGGTTTCGCTCAACAGGATTGGCATGGTTCGACTCCTAAAAGTTCAAATTGCGTTGGCCAACAGCTCAAACGGAACATCGATACGTCGACCGGGCACGACCAGATCCGACAGCTTCACATCCCGCAGAAACTTCATCAGCCGATAGTGCAGCGCCTGCACCGGCCCGTGCGTGTGCCGTCGCTCGGTCGGCTTGCCGTCCTCGACGGCGGCGATCAACTGGAACAACGTAACGCCGTCCAGATTCGCGCTCAACCGATAGCCGCCCTTGGACCCGCGGACACCATCAACTAACCCGTTATGGTGCAAGCGTTTAAGAATCTTTGCCACGAGCGGCAGCGGCAAGTCGTTGATCGTCGCGATCTCTCGCGCCGACACGACTGGCCCGTCTTCCCGCCCAGCCAGAAAGGCGAGCGTGACCAAGGCGTAGTCAATCTTCCGATTGAGACACAGCATCCGTAAATCAATATAGGACGAATCCGGTACGAATTCCAGTCGACGAGCAACAAACTAATGGCCTACGGCGCGCAACATCTTAGAATCACACCCGCACCTCGGGATGCAGCTATGCAGGACGACCCGGCCGAACAAGATCTCGTTGACCGAGCGCGCACCGACGAGGCGGCTAAGCAGGCGCTGTTCCTGCAATGTTACGACCGGCTGCTACGACTGATTCGTCGAAATCTTCCGCTGGCTATCGAGCATCTGGTCTCACCCGAAGACGTTTTGCAGGACACGTACGCGCTGGCGTTCCAGAAATTTTCCAGCTTCGAATATCAGCAGCCCGGTTCGTTCTATCGCTGGATCGCGACAATCGCGCGAAACCGCGTGGTCTCGACACTTGATACGCTCTTTGCCCAAAAACGCGGCGGCGGACGACACGGCGTTAGCCTTTCGCAATGCGACTCCGACAGCGCGGTGCTCGGCCTGCTTCACATTTTCCATCGCGGCGAGAAAAGCCCGCGGCAACTGGCCGCCGATCGCGAGGCGTTTGCGTTGATTCAATCGGCGATGACGCTCCTGCCGTCCGATCAACTTCACGCGGTGCAGCTTCGATACGGGCACGGTCTTTCGGTGCGCGGTGCGGCGGCGCAGATGAATCGGACCGAGCAAGCGGTGAAGATGCTCTGCTTCCGCGCGCTGCGGCAATTGCGAAGCGTCTTTCCACACTCGAGCCGCGATCCGGCGAAATTGCAGTGACCACTCGCCTCGTTCGCGGTTAGGTAGATTGAGACCGCATGCCCGATCCAACACAGGTCAATCCGGATTCTTCGTCGCGCGTTGAATCGATCATCGACGACGTGATCCGTCGCCGCGTCAACGGCGAACGCCTCGGCGATGCGCAGGTGATCAGCGGCCACCCAGAACTGATGCCCGACCTTGCGGATTGGCTGGCGAAGTTGCGATTGCTTGGCCGCGCCAAACAGCGCGCGAACGACGCGGTGCGTATCGATGCGGGCTTCGAAGATTCGTTCGCACCGCGCTTGCTGGTCCATGGCTTCGAGATCCAGCGCGAGATCAACCGTGGCGGGCAAGCGATCGTCTATCTTGCCCGACAAACTGATTCCGACGAGCTCGTCGCGATCAAGACCCTGCTTGATGGAACATTGGCCGACGACAACGCGCGCGCGCGGTTTGAGCGCGAGGCACGTATTCTGGCGGCGCTGGATCATCGCGGCATCGTGAAAGTCACTCAAAGCGGTATCACCTCCGACGGCGTGCATTTCCTGGTCATGCCGTTCATCGATGGCGAGTCGTTCGATTCGCAGTTCACGCGAACGCAAATGGACCGGCAGGCCGATCGCTTGCGATTGTTCATCGCGATCCTGCGTGCGATCGGCGCGGCCCACAGGCGCGGAATCGTGCATCGCGACATCAAACCGTCCAACATCCGCATCGATCGCGATGGTCGGCCGCACGTGCTGGATTTCGGATTGGCGCAACGCGTCCCGACGACACAATTCGCCGAGTTCACGCAATCGATCACCGCGCCGGGCCAGTTCGTCGGTTCATTTCCCTGGGCCAGTCCCGAGCAAGCCGGCAGCGGCGACGACATCACCCCGCGAAGCGATGTTTATTCGCTTGGTGTGCCGCTGTTCCAACTGATCACCGGCGGACGCTTTCCGTACCAAGTCACCGGCCCTTTGCGCGAGGTGCTGAACAACATCGTCAAGACGAAGCCGCTCATGCCCAGCCAGATGCGCCTGGCGACCGATCCGCGACTGGATGCGATCCTGTCGAAATCGCTGGCGAAGGACCCAGCCGCGCGCTATGCCGATGCGAATGAGTTGGCCAACGATCTTCAACGCCTGATCGACGGGCGCGACATCGCGGCGATGCGACCGATCGCCAGGCGCCGTCGCCGTTTTGCGATCATCGCGCTCATCTTCATCACGCTGCTCACCGCAAGCGCGATTCGCTGGGAACGCTCCGCTCGCATGCGCGCGCAGCCGATGGTCAATGGTCGGCCGCGGGTGGATCTGATTGAGAATTGCACATTCGTGTGGATCCCGCCGGGCGAAGTCATGATGGGCAGTCCAGCCAGGGAAGTCGGTCGTCTGCCCGATGAGGAGCAGCACAAGGCCGTGATCGCGCGTGGATTTTACATGTTGATGACCGAGGTTCCGCAGTACGTGTATCACGAAGTGATGGGCAATAACCCGTCGCGCTTTCCGGGTTATCTCAATCCCGTTGAGCAGGTCTCGTGGCACGACGCGCAGGAATTCTGCCGGCGGTTGTCGAAAACGACTGGCCGAACTGTTCGCCTGCCGACGGAGGCGGAATGGGAATATGGGTGTCGCGCGGGAAGCACGACCGCATGGAGCTTCGGCGACGATCGAGCGTTAGCGCCGCGCTATGCAAACTTCTACGACCAGTCGAGCCCCGAAACTCGCCCCGGTCGAGACAGCATGAACGACGGCTCCGCGTACACCACACAAGCCAGCCGCTTCCTCGCCAATTCGTTTGGCCTGGTCGACATGCACGGCAACGTCTGGGAATGGTGCCAGGACGATTACGTCTCCTACTCCGGCGGCCAACCGACCACGCGCGCCCGCCGCACCCGCAGAGTCTCGCGCGGCGGAAGCTGGTACGATTCGATCTACAGCCTTCGATCCGCTCACCGCAATCCGCTGGATCCATCCTTCAAGAACGACAACCTCGGATTTCGCGTGGTGATGGAAGAATAATCCACCGCCGCTCGCAAAGAGCGAGAAACGCGTTCGCGCCAATCCTGTTCTACCAGTGGGCGCACCGACGGGAGCTGCGCCGATCTCACGTCATGCTTTCGAGCAGGAGCAATCCATGATTCCCCGAACGACGCGCGCCCGCCGGGCTTCGGTGATCGAACAACTCGAACTGCGCCGGCTGCTGGCCATCGCCAATTGGACCGGCGCCAGCGGCAATGGAAACTGGTTCACCGCGTCGAACTGGGATGGCGGCGTCGTGCCGGCCGTCGCGGACGATGCGGTGATCCCCGCAAACGCCACGGCGACGAATATCCTCATCGACGGCGCGGCAAACTTGCACAGCCTCACGTCCGCGAAGCTTGTATCGATCAACGGCGGACAAAGTCTGCAGACGTCCGCGGCGTCAATGTTCAGCGGGGGATTGACGCTGGCGGGCGGACGCTACGACAGCAACGGCGCCGCCACCATCGCCGGCGCGTTCGCCATGACCGGCGGCACGCTTGGCGGCGCGGGCGTGGTCACCGTCTCGGGCACGCACATGTGGACCGCAGGCTCAATGGATGGCACCGGAACCACGGTGCTGGCGGCGGGTTCATCACTCACGATCAACAGCGCATCAACGCACCGCCTCGATCGCACCTTGGAGCTGAATTCCACAACCGACTGGGTTGCCGGAGATGTTCAGTTCAGCACTGGTATTGTCATCAACAACGGCACGTTCATATCGTCAACCGTATCATCGCTCGCCATGTACGGCGTCGGCGGTACGAACGCTTTCGTCAACAACGCGGTCTTTAACAAAACGGGAACCGGCACGACATTCATCACCGTTTCCAGCAGCGGCGTCCCATTGAACAACTTCGGTACCGTGAACGTGAACGCCGGCACGCTGTCGGTGGCGGGATTCGGCAGCAGCTCCGGAAAGTTCAATGTTCCTGCCGGCGCTGAGCTGAACTTCAATCGGGACTACGCATTCAACGGCGCGGCGGGCGACATCGATGGCCTCGGCGCCCTGACGCTCTCGGGCGGAAATCTCGCCTTCGATTCGAGCTTCACGATCGAGGCGGCGAGCGTCGCGTTTAGCGGCTCCACCATCGCTGGCACCGGTACAACGACATTCACCGGCGCATGCACGTGGTCGGCCGGCATGATGGCGGGAACCGGAAAAACGCTGCTGCCAGCCGGCTCATCGATGACGATGAATTCCGCCACTACCAAGCGTCTCGATCGGACGCTGCAGATCGACTCGAACACCACGTGGCTGGCAGGTGATTTTCAATTCAGCAACGGCACGCTGATCAACAACGGCACGTTTACGATGTCTACCGCCACGTCGCTGACCGCGTATGGAGTGGGCGGCCTTAATCTGCTTCGGAACAACGCCACACTTCGAAAAAACGGCGCCGGCTCTGCAACGATCACCGTCTCAAGTTCCGGCGTACCCTTGGATAATTTGGGCGCCGTGAACGTCGAGGCAGGGGCGTTCGCGGTCTCCGGCTTCGGAACCAGCACAGGGACGTTCGACATTTCGAACGGTGCATCGCTCAGCTTCGGGCGCGATTACACGTTTAATGTCGGCGCCGATATCAACGGCAGCGGCTCGCTCGCGTTGACCGGCGGCAACCTGTTCTTCGACGCATCGTTCACCGTTGAATCGCCGAGCGTGACACTGGACGGCGCGAACCTGAGCGGCTCAGGCACCACGACGTTCGTGGGCGCATGCGTGTGGTCGTCTGGCAACATGTCAGGCACAGGGACCACCCTGTTGCCGGCCGGTTCGTCGCTGACCATCAACAGCGGCTCGACGCATCGGCTCGACCGAATCCTTCGCGTCGATTCCACCACCCACTGGCTGGCGGGTGACTTCCAATTCAACGGCGGAACCTTCGTCAACAACGGGACGTTCAACGCAACCAGCAAATCAACGCTCCAGGCGTACGGCGTGGGCGGCATCAACGTCTTCGCCAACAACTCGACGTTCAACAAAACGCTCAGCGGCACGACCTTCTTCTTTGTGTCGAGCAGCGGTGTGCCGCTGAATAACTTTGGCGTGATCATCGTCGACGCCGGCACGCTCGACATCGGCGGGTTCGGTTTAAGCACCGGCACGTTCAACATCGACAGCAATGCATCGCTCGTATTTCGACGCGATTACGCGTTCAACGCGGGCTCGGACATCAACGGCGCCGGCGCGCTCTCGATGATCGGCGGAAATCTCGCGTTCAATACGCCCTTCACGGTGGAATCGGCTTCCGTCGCGCTCGATGGTGCATCGCTGACCGGCTCAGCCACAACAACTTTCAACGGCGCGTTTACCTGGTCAAGCGGCGCGATGACCGGAACCGGGACGACGATCATCCCTGCGTCGCTGCTGATCAACTCCGCGAACGCACACCGATTGAACCGAACGCTGCGCGCGGGTGGCCCCACCTCATGGCTGGCCGGCGATATCCAGTTCAACACCGGAAACCTCGTGACGAACGGCACGTTTGCCGCGACGACCGACACGCAACTCCAGATGTACGGCATCGGCGGCGTGAACCTGTGGACGAACAATGGCGGCATTACGAAGAGCGGCATCGGACAGATGATCGTGTTCACCAGCAGCTCAGGCGTGCCGATCACCGGCACGGGCGGCGTGAACGTCCAAGGCGGAATCGCCGACATCCGGAACGGCACGAGCATCGGCAGCGCGGTAAACGTGGCGGCAGGCACAAAGCTTCTGGTCAACGCAACGATCGGATTCGGCGGATCGGTGCAAGGCGCGGGCACGATTGCCGTGCAGGGCGGACAGTCGACTTTTGCCGTCGCGCCACGCCTTATCGGGGGGACCTTTGAGGTCGCCTCCGGTGCCCGGGCGATATTCACGGCGAATGCCGGCGCGGCAGTCGTCTCAACCCTCAACCTTGCGGTCGGCGCGCAACTGGATCTCAACAGCAACGACATGATTCTCGATTACACTGGCGCTTCGAAACTGCCGGCTATCGAGTCGTTGATCGCGAGCGGGCGGGCCGCGGGGGCGTGGACTGGGAACGGGATCATCAGCACCAGTGCGAAGAACGCGAGCCCGAAGAACACAACGCTGGGCGCGATGGAGGCCAGCTCGTTCAAGTCCTTCAACGGCGCCGGCGCACCGTTCTCCGGCGAGGCCATCGACATGACTGCCGTGCTCATCAAGTACACACATTATGGCGACACGGATTTCAACGGCGCCGTTGACTTCGATGACTACAGCCGAACGGACCAAGGCTTCAACACAAATCGGACCGGCTGGATCAACGGCGATTTCGACGGCAA
>JACMJD010000620.1 GCA_014380825.1 Phycisphaerae bacterium
CAGGATACCACCAGCCGTTATTGAAGTACTCCGGGCAAAGATTGCCATACTCAGTCGATGAGACGGTACGTAACCTGAAACCTGTAACACCTTTGGCCGCAGCCGCCTAAGGACAACAAAAAGCAGAATCCATACGCGCGCCCATTTGGTCGGCTGACATTGAAGGAGTTGGAACGCGAGATCTCCGACACGGAAGTCGCGATCGCGGGTCACCAGCAGAAATTTGGTGACACCGGCGCAATGAAGGACCAGAACCGCGCGCGAAAGTTACAGGACGATTACCAATCGCTGTCGAAGAAACTCGAAGCGCTCGAGGCGGAATATTTTGAGCGCGAGAAGTGATCTCGCAGTTGATTCACACGGAGTTCCAGTTTGCCATTGACGCTCCAAAACGTTCGTAAGGATTACGTTGCTCCGGATCGATCCGTCCTTACGGTGCTCGACATCACTGAGTTCACGCTGGGCGATGGCGAGCAGGTTGCGCTCGTGGGCACGAGCGGTTCAGGCAAGACGACGTTCCTCCACGTGATCGCCGGAATCATTGCGCCGGATGAAGGTCACATCCGATTCAATCAGACGGATGTCAGCGGTTTATCCGAAGCGCAGCGCGACGTCTTCCGCGGTCAGAACATCGGCTACATCTTTCAGACGCACCATCTGCTGGGCGGACTCACTGCGTTGGAAAATGTTCTGCTAGGGATGAGCTTCACCGGACGCGCCAGCGATCCGGCCCGGGCGAAGCATCTGCTTGACGCGGTGGGGCTGTCAGACCGTTTGAATTATAAACCCGGCAAGCTCTCGGTCGGCCAGCAGCAACGCGTGGCCGTCGCGAGGGCGCTGGCGAATCGTCCGAAGCTGGTGCTGGCGGATGAACCGACCGGCGCGCTGGATGAACGAAACGCTCAGCAGGTGCTGCAACTGATCCGAAACCTCTGCACCGAAGTAAACGCCGCGCTGTTCCTGGTCACGCACGACATGGACATCGCGAATCAGTTTCCGCGCGTGGTGTCGCTCAAAGAGCTGAATCGAGCCTCCGCATGAATGTGTTTCAACTGGTCCTCAAGCAGATGCGGCAGCGGGCGCTTTCGAGTTGGCTGACGATGCTCTCGGTGCTGCTGGGCGTGGCGCTGGCGATCGCAATTGTGATCCTTCGGCGCGAAAGCGCTGGACTGTTCGGGCAGAAAGATTTTGGCTACGACGTGATCGTCGGCGCGAAGGGCTCGCCGCTTCAGCTCACGCTCAATACCGTCTATCACATCGATCGTAGCCCGGGGAATATTTCGTATTCAATCTACGAACAGATGATGCGCGAGCGCGATTTTCGCAGCGACATCAAGAGCGCCGTGCCGATGGCTGTCGGTGACAGTTACCAGGGTCGGCGGATCGTCGGCACGCTTCCGAAGATGTTCGGCATTGACGACGACGGCAAGCCGATCCCAGCAGATCGCGTCTTCGAATACCGGCTGGGCAAGAAGTACGAGATGGCCGACGGTCGCGTGTTCGCCCCGAACAAGTTTGAAGCGGTCATCGGATCGGATATTCAGAAGCTCACCGGGTTGAAGCTTGGCGATGAATTCAAAGCCACGCACGGTCTGCCGCACCCGAACGAGAAGCCGGACGTTCACGACACGAATTGGAAAGTCGTCGGCGTCCTAAAGAAAACGAACACCGCCAGTGACTGCGTGATATTTATCCCGCTGATCAGCTTTTATGCGATCGCCGAGCACGACGAGGCGTTGATCGCGCAAAATGCGATCCGCGAGGGCAAAAAACCTCCGCCGCCGCGAGCGCCCGCGAACGCATCCACGCAACCCGCGGATGATCACGACGACCATGGCGATCATGATGAACACGACCATGGCCACAACTATCACGTGAATGCGGACGGCACGATCGATCTGCACTTGCCGAAGGACGTGTGGGGATTGTCCGCCATTCTCATCCGCTCGCGCGGCGGGTTCAATGCGATGAACCTGATGTATCGGATCAACAACGGACCGTATGCGGTCGCCGTGAATCCGGCGACGACAATGCGCGAGTTCTTCGATCGGTTCTTCAGCGGCACGGCAACACTTCTATTGGCGATTGCGGCGCTGGTTACGGTCGTCGCGGCGGTTGGAATTCTCGTGAGCATTTACAACTCGGTGTCCGCACGCATGCGTGAGATTGCGATTCTCCGCGCGCTCGGCGCGACGCGCGGCAAAGTGCTGCTGCTGATTTGCCTGGAAGCGGCCACCATCGGATTGGTCGGCGCGATCGGCGGATTGATCGCCGCGCACCTGCTTGCGGCCGTGGCATCGGCGTTTTTCACGCGAATGCTCGGCGAAGGCATCAACTGGCTGGCCTGGCAACCGATCGAACTGCTATACTTGCTGGCCGTAGTGATCCTCTGCCTGGTCGCTGGTCTCGTGCCCGCGATCAAGGCGTATCGCGTGCCCGTGGCCGACAATCTCGTGGCGGGTTGATCTCATGAAATTGAAGTTGTTTGTCCTGCTGATCGCGCTGTTTCCGACCGCCGATTTATTCGCCGAGACGCCGGCGACACAACCGGCCGGTGCGACGTCGATCGAAATTCGCGCGCAGGAAGAATTCGGCCGGGCGAATTGGGGTGCGGCGTTGCCGCTCTTGAACAAGGTCGCGCAGCAATTTCGCGATCAGAATCAACCTGACCGGCTCGGCGCGATCGAAGAACAAATCCGCGTCTGCGAAAAGAATCTGAAAGCCGCCGCTACAATTGCCCCCGGCAATTCGGCGCCGATCACCGGTGAAAATCGCAAACCGCACGCGGCGCCCAAAGCGGGTGAAACGCGCGAGATGGCGATCAAAGACCTGGGCAATTTCGAATACGACGCCGACATCGGTGGCGGCGTGCCGGACGACGTGAAGGCGCTCAATGGCTCATCGATCAAGCTTCATGGATTCATGATTCCGATGGACCAAGCCGATTCGATCACCCAGTTTGCCCTGGTTCCGAGCCTTTTCGCCTGTTGTTTTGGGCAGCCGCCGCAGGTTCAGCATACAATTGTTGTCCATCTGCCGAAGGGAAAAGGTGTAAGCTATTTTCCCGATGAGATCTCGGTGGAAGGGAAGCTGATCGTCGACGAGAAGAAGGAAGACGGCTTCATCGTCAGCTTGTTTGAAATCGACGCATCCAGTGTGAAACCCGCGACCAAGTAAAATGTCTATTGGGTAGAACGTCTATCAGGTTGGTGTTGTTATGGACGCGATCGCAACGACAACGAATCGAACGGAAACCCGTGACCAGGTTCGCACGCCCGCGCCGCGCCCGAGCCGGTCGGGGCGCCGCATCACGCCGCAGATGATCGTGTTCGGGCTGCTCGTGTTCGGCATCGTCGGCGGGCTGGTTTACACGTACCTCGATAGCGCGATCTCCGGCGGCATCAAGGATATCGGCAACGGCTTCAAGCAGGTCGACCTGAAGGCGATGAGCACTTTCAGCCTCGATCAGGTCAACGGCACGATCGACGATGTCCCGAAAAAATGGCGCGAACTGGATGGCCAAAATGTGGTGATGTACGGCGAGATCTGGGAACCGCTCGCCGCCGGCGATGGGCGCATGGCGAGTTTTGATCTGTGCTACTCGGTCGCCAAGTGCTGCTTCAGCGGCCCGCCACAGGTGCAGCACTTTGTGAAGGCGCGGGTGAAACCGGATCGCGCCGCGTATCACTATCCCAATCAAGTGAAAGTCACCGGCGTGCTCCACGTCAACGTCACGCGCGACGCCGAAGGCAGCAAGCTGGCGCAGGTTTACTCGATGGATGTCGAAGCGGTTGAACCGGTGAGATAAATAAGAGATGTGGTCTCCGGGAACAGAGACACAGTCATCCAGAACGAATTGAAGGATCTCGGGGAGCCAGCGATGTTCGCTTCCCGAGATCCTTCACTTCGTTCAGGATGACAGTGACGTTAGTTGAACGCTCGCATCGACCCGCTGTTCGTATCGAACAGCAGCAGCGTTCCCAGCCACACCTGTGCGGCGATCGTCGCGAGCAGCAGCAAGCCCAGGAACATCACGAACATTCGTTTGCGCGGCGCGATGCGCGTGAAGATCGCCAGCAGCAGCGTCAGAACGATGATGCTTGAGCCGGCGATAACGTGAGCCATTCGTCGCGTGAGCTTCAGCGACGTTTCCACGCCCGTGCCTGAGCCGCCGTTTGATACTCCATTGAGCTGATCGGGATTGCGGATCTGTTCCCAGATCCCGCGATAGTCCAGCACGTTGTAGTCGGCGGCCCGTGCCAGCACCCAGATTCCGAATACCGCGGTCAACACACCCATCAGTCCCGCAAGCAACCAGAAGCGCGACGCCGGAAGATAATGCGGTCGCAGGGCGGGCATGATCGCGGTGTCCGCCAGTCGGGCGCGCTGCTCGGCGGGGAGGAACGGATCGTCTAGTGGCTGCGGGCTCAGGGCGGCGGCGAGGTCATCCATGTCGTCCATCGTTGCCGGCCGCGTCGTCGCGTTGCGGATCGCCAGTCCCAGCGCGACGATTGATAGCGAGACCACGCACCCAGCGAAGATCACGTGCATCTGGATGGGCGGGAGATAATACTCGATGTTTCGCGCGATCCGCTGCCCGTCAATCGTCGGCGCGGATGCCGGCGACGTCGCGGCGACCTTCGTCTCATTCTCGTGTTCAGCGCTCTCCGGTTCGACGCCGACCGCGTGGCGGTACACACCCTCGCCGCCATGCCACGCGCCCCAACCCATCGCACCGATCGCGCCCAGGGTGATCAGAAGCAACAGGAAGTGCAGCTTCGCCCGCACCGCATCCGAGGCGCTCAGCCAGACCAGCACGACGAGCAACAGCGCCGCCGTCGCGAGGCTCATCGCCCAGGTGTGGCGAATCATGTGCTCCCACGCTTCGCCGGCGTCCGCTTTGACGAGCTTGCTTTCCTGCAATACGTCGCGCCAGGGCAGTTGCGATGCCCCTTCGATTCCGCGGCCAGTCACATCGCGCAGCGCGTACATTCCGCTCATCGCAGCGGGCACCGCCGCGAGCGTGCCGACCAGGATCATCCAACGCCCGGCTACGCGAAACGCGCTGCGCCGCCAGCCGAGAAAGCTGAACAGCTCGATGGCCAATCCGACGAACAGCAGCCCCAGCGGCGCGTGCAGCAGGACGACGTGAAGGTTTGGACTCACCAGTTGATTCACCACGATGGGCTCCTGTGCGATCAGTTCGGCGTGTCGAGCGTACACAGTTCCGCTCGCGGCGTGAAGGGATGTTGAAAGCCGCGCCACATTCTGATTCCCCAAGGAAAGCAATACGTGTCATGCTGAGGTATTCCGAAGCATCTCGCCGCCGCTGCGAAAGACGCCAGATGCTTCGAAGTCCTTCAGCATGACATCGCTGCGAGATGGTTGCGAACTGCGGCATGCGGCGGTTAGTTTTGACAACATGGCTTCCGATCTCGAGCGAGCGGTGGCGAAGATGCTTTGTGTCGGCTTCGACGGAACCAAGCCGCCGGAGGAGTTTCTGACGCTGCTGCGACGCGGCGCGAGCGGAATCATCCTGTTCGCGCGGAACCTCGGCCCGCCGCCAGAGATGGCGCGGTTGTGCGCACAGTTGAAGGACGCGGTCGATCGGCCGCTTCTCACCAGCATCGACCACGAGGGCGGCCACGTCGTGCGCACGCGCGACGGGTTCACGACAATTCCCGCCATGCGTGAGATCGGGAAAACGGGAGACGTCACCCGCGCCCGCGACATCGGCCGGACGATGGGCCGCGAATTGCGGGCCGTGAACATCGATCTCAATTTCGCGCCGGTCATGGATGTCGACACCAACCCCGCCAACCCGGTGATCGGCGATCGAAGCTTCGGCGCTGATCCGGATCTTGTCGCGAGGATGGGCGTCGCGCTCATCGAAGGTCTTCAGTCGCAAGGCGTGGCCGCGTGCGCCAAGCATTTTCCCGGGCACGGTGATACGTACCAGGACAGCCACATCGATCTGCCCACACTGCCGCACGACCTGGCCAGATTGCGCAAGATCGAGCTCCCGCCGTTCGAGGCGGCGATCAAAGCAAACGTCGCATCAATCATGACCGCGCACGTGATCTTCCGCGCGATCGACGCCGAGTATCCGGCCACCATGAGCCAGCGCGTGCTCGACGGGCTGCTAAGAAAGGAATTCGGTTTTGACGGCGTGATTATTTCCGACGACCTGGAAATGAAAGCCATCGCCGACCACTACGGCGTGGCCAACGCGATCGTTCGCGGCGCGAATGCGGGCGTGGATTTGTTCCTCGTGTGTCACACCATCGAGCAGCAGAATCTCGCGATCGACTCGCTGGTCAAAGCCGTGAAATCGGGTGACGTGAAACGCGAACGGATCGAAGAAGCGGGGCGACGGATTGACACGCTGATGGCGCGGTTCTGCAAACCTCCGACTTAAGCTCCGCGCCGCTTGCGGCGTCGCAGATCAGGAAGCGTGAATTGCCTGATCTGCGACGCCGCAAGCGGCAATGCAGGGGCTACAAGCTGCGCAGAAACGCGGCAAGTTCCGAGTCCGTGTTTGCGGGGTTCCACTCGACTAGGTCCCACTGCACGGTAAGTGTCGGATGCGTCTGCGCGCGCCTACCGGTGAACTCGATCTCCACGTACTCGCTTCCGCG
>JACMJD010000621.1 GCA_014380825.1 Phycisphaerae bacterium
CTCAGCAACGCCATTCCACCTAACAGCAGCGGCAGCGCGGCGGGCAGCGGAACCGGTTGCATGCTCAGGTCGTCCAGCACGAATCCGTCGCCCGACACTCGCAAGGCGACGATGTCAGCTGACGCGCGGGAAAAGCCGAAGAACAATCCGGCGTTTGTCGCAAACGGATCGTTCAGATCGACGGCGAACGTGAACATTTCAAGAACGCTATTGCCGGCGCCCAGCGCTTCGATCAGGAGATCGCCGCTCACGGCTCCATCGTTGTAGATGCTGAACAGCGCGCCCACACCATTGACGCTCGCCCCCAGATCGAAGGTCATCGAACCCAGATAACCTTCGCTGGTGCTGGGGATGGAGGACAGATCGCCGATACCCGCGAAGCGATTGCCCGCACCCCACACGCCGTTGTCGACCAGATCGACCGCGTTTGCGCCGATGGTCGAGTAGACGCTGGAGGTCATCGTCACCCCGTTGCTGAGCAGCAGCGGACCATGCGTCACGACGCCGTCGAACAACTCGAAGTTCTCGACAATGCCGAACCCCGTATTGATGGTGACGACGTCGGCTTGCGCGATCGGCGCGCACAGGATCGCCGCGATGGCCGCGGACGCGAGCAGCGAATGCTTGTTTCTCATAGTTGCCTCTTCTCGTATTGTAGTTAGCGCCTGTGATCGGGGTTCAAGCACCGATCACGCCACCATCGACTCGAGTGATCACCAGCACCGACGAACGCGGGCGAACGTTCGCGCCAGCGGGTTGCGGGGCACCGTTCAGCAAGGTCAGTGGCTCACCGGCGCTGTTCACGCCGAACTGGCTTTGCGGCCAGTTGCTGAACTGAGTCGGGTTCGCGGGAGAAGCGCCTTCGCCGGGATGTTGGATGCCGACGAACATGGACCGCCCATCGGGGGTGTTCACGACGCCGGTCACCTCGCAGTTACGCGGGCTGGTGAGGAAGCGACGCATCTCCTTGGTGTTGGGGTCGGCGCAGCACATCACGTTCGCGCCGACGTTCACGAAGTCGCCGGCCGCATCGCCCGCCTGATCCGTCTGGATCCACAAGCGGCCGAACTGGTCGAACCACAAGCCGTCGGGCGCGCCGAAGTCGGCGCTGCCAGCCGGATTGTCGACGATGTTGCCCTGATAGAACGGGCCGGAACCCGAGCCCGGAACCAGGTTGGTGGAAAGATAGGTGGCCCCCAAGCTCTTCGCCGTCGCCGTATCACCGCACAGTGTGAAGATGTCCCACTCGAACCCGGTAGCCGTGACGTAGTTGCCGTCCTCACGCCAGCGGATGATGTGTCCGAAGTCGTTGTCGGGCCGAGGATTCGCAAGATCGACGGGCGGATTCGCGGCTCCCGCTCCCGTGGTGCCCGCCACCGAATTGGACGACGCGGGAGAATTGCCGCGACGATTATTGTTCGTCAACGTGCAGAAGATCTCGAGCGGCCGCTGCGCGTTGTAGTTTTGATAGCCGTAGCCCTGGTACGTGCGAAGTGCAGTCCATTCCGGGCGATCCATCATGGTCGCGCCGACCGCATCCGCGGCCTGGCGTGTCTTGATGAGGATCAACGCCTGCACGTCCGCGTGGTTTGCGCCGTACGTGCCATTGATACCCGTGCCGTTGAAGTGACCGAGCTCGCGCAGCAGGTAAAAGCCGCCGCTACCGTTCGGGATCACCGAGAGAGTGTCCGGCGTCAGCGCCATCCATTCGCCGCGATACGTGTTCGGTTTCCCCGCCACGCCGGTCGAAGTGAAGCGCGCGACATACAGCGTACCGTTGTCCAACAGCTCGCGGTTCGCGGCCATGTTCGTCGGATTGAACGGCGCGTCGCAAACGAACTTGTAGACGTATTCGTTGCGCTCGTCATCGCCCATGTAGAACGCAACGCGATTGGCGACGCCCAGCGCGTCGTAACTCAATGCGACCTGTGCGCTTTCATGCTTGAAGCGGCCGAGCGCCGTGCGCTTCACCGGCGTGCTGGCAGGATCCATCGGATCGATCTCCACGACCCATCCATACAAGTGCGGTTCGAGAGGATTGGTGCGCGCATTGAAGCGCGGATCCGCTACGTGCC
>JACMJD010000055.1 GCA_014380825.1 Phycisphaerae bacterium
ACGTTCGAGGTCCTGCGCGACGCCGGCAAGGAGTGGAAGTCGGCGGGGAAGCAGTACCTCTACATGTGCGCGGTCTGAGCCTCACAGGCGATCGGCCTGGACCTCGCCGCTCGCGTTGCTCTTGAAGTCCTGCTCGTAGACCTCCTGGTTCTTCAGCGTGCCGATCGCGTAGGGCAGCAGATCGTCGTTGGGGCGGACGCGGTTGTACTTGTGATCGGCGATCACGCGCACGTCGCCCTCGTAGACGTAGCGCGGGCCGTAGTCGCGCGACCAGATCGTATCGATCGGCGCGGTGAAGAACGTGACCTTATTCAGATCCGCGCCTTGCGTGTTCAGCGAAGTCGTCGCGTTGGCGACGGTCGATGTGCCCGTGCCGCTGACGGCGATGTACATGCGTCCGGCGGCCTCGACGGTCACGCGCTTGGCGATCTGCGCCAGCATGGTCTTCTGCGCGGTCGTGCCCATCCACGAGATGGTCAGCGCCTCCATTGGCTCATACTCGGCCACCGGATCGATCGGCCCGCTCGGCGGCGCGCTGGGCGGCGGCAGGGTGCTGAGCGCGGGTGTCTTCGTGAGATCGGCAAACGTCGGCGCGGGCAGGCGGGGGAGATCAAGGCTCGTCGTATCGAGCTTCGGCGGCGAGAGCTTCGCACCCTTGATCACCGCGCTGAGTAGCCGGCGCGTCTCGAGCGATTCGAACTGACAATTCAACTCCTGCCGAGCCTGCCGAGGGGGACGAACAAACAAATGCATCGATCGCTCCAGTGAATTCGAGTGATTTGTAGCCATGACCGGGCAGACACAGCGTAGAAAATTTCACGCTCGCGGGCAAGCGGCAACTTCGCCCGGGAGCTTACGGGGCAGGGCAATCGCATGTGGCAATCCACTGTTGAAGTTCGGCGCGTGTTAGGCATCGCGCGGTGCTGAGCAATCTGTTATGACATTTCGATCGGTCGCGGAGGCCTCCGCGAAGACTTGATTCCAAGGTCTTCACACAGGAGCTTGCGCATGGACGCCCAAGCGACCGGAGGTTTTCTGCGCTTCTTCGATGAGTTGCCCGATCCGCGTGCAGCGAACCATGTTCATCGGCTGGTCGACTTGTTCGCCATCGCGATCTGCGCGGTGATCTGCGGAGCGGACAGTTGGGTCGACGTGGCGATGTTCGCTCAATCCAAGCGAGCGTGGCTCAGCACGTTTTTGGACCTGGCGCACGGCGTGCCCAGCCACGACACGTTTGGACGTGTCTTTGCGCGGATCGATCCTGAAGTGTTCGAACGCTGCTTTGGCAATTGGATGGCATCGCTGAAAGATCAGCACCAACAGCAGGGCACACGCCTGATCGCGATCGACGGCAAGAGCATCCGTCGCAGCTTCGAGCACGGCTGGGACAAGAGCGGGATGACGCACCTGGTCAGCGCGTTCGCCGAGGCGAATCGATTGGTGTTTGCCCAGGTTGCGGTGAAAGACAAGGCCAACGAGATCGAAGCGATCCCGCGTCTGCTGGAGTTGCTGGACCTGGGCGCAGGCGATGTCATCACCATCGACGCCCTGGGTTGCCAGAAGCAGGTCGCCGAACAGATCGCGATCACGCGGGATGCCGACTACGTGCTGGCGGTCAAAGAGAATCAGCCGACGCTGCACAAGGCGGTCAAGCACCTGCTGGATGAAGCGGTGCTGGAGAACTTCCGCGACGTGCCACACGACTTCATCCAGACGGTCGATGGCGATCACGGGCGGATCGAGACGCGTCGCATCTGGATGACCGATCAGTTGCGGCACCTGCCCGAGGCGATCAGCAGTCAGTGGCCAGCGCTGGCGAGCGTCGTGCTCGTGGAATCGACTCGCCAGATCATCGGTTCCGGTAGTTCCGGCACGGTGGAGCGTCGTTACTTCATCAGCAGCATTGATCGGTTGGATGCCAAGGCGATGGCCATGCACATCCGCGGACATTGGGGGATCGAGAACCGTCTGCACTGGCAACTGGACGTGAGCTTCGGCGAAGACCAGCGTCGCGTGCGAAAAGACCACGGCGCCGAAAACTTCTCGCGTCTGTGCCGCATGGCCCTGAACCTGCTCAAGAGCGACAAGAGCCTGAAAGTAGGCGTCAAAGCCAAACGCCTGCGTGCCGGCTGGGATGAACCATACCTGCTGCGGCTCATGACCGGATGATCACATGCGATTGCCCTGGCATGCAAGCGAATGCGAGCGCGCACTTCTCGACGGACTTCAACCTTCGCCATACCCTATCCGCATTCTCACGATGACAGGAGATCGACATGGTCGCATGGCGTCGGTTGTTCGCGGTCGGCTTGACGCTCGCAATTCTTAACGGGTGCAGCAAGAGCGAATCGGATAGCGCGAAGTCTTCATCTTCCGCGGGCAAGACGTTGAAGCTCGCGTTCGTCACCAACAATTCTTCCGACTTCTGGACGATCGCGCGGGCCGGGTGCGAAAAGGCCAAGCAGGAACTGGGGCAGGAGCTGGGCGGGAACGTTGAAGTCGATTTCCAGATCCCCGGCGACGGGACGGCCGCCACCCAGAAACGCATCGTCGATGACCTGCTCGCCCGCGGGATCGACGGCATCGCGATCAGTCCGATCGACCCGGCTAACTACACCGCGATGCTCAACGATGTCGCAAAGCAGACGCTGCTGTTCTGCCACGACAGCGACGCTCCCGCGAGCGATCGCGCGTGCTACATCGGTACGGATAACTTTGCCGCCGGGAAGCAGGCCGGCGAGCTGATTAAAGAAGCGCTTCCGAACGGCGGAAAGATCATGGTCTTCGTCGGCACGCTCGATGCGCAGAACGCGAAGGATCGCTTCGCCGGCATCAAGCAGGTGTTGGAAGGATCGAAAATTGAAATCCTCGACATCCGCACCGATGAAACCGATCGCGCCCGCGCGAAGGCGAACGTACAGGACACGCTGGTGAAACACCCGGATGTCGCAGGGCTCGTCGGCCTGTGGAGTTACAACGGGCCGGCCATCGTGAACGCGGTGCGCGAAGCGAAGAAGGGCGGGCAGATCAAGATCGTCGCGTTCGACGAGGAAGACGACACGCTCGCCGGCATCAAGAACGGCGAGATCCACGCGACCGTCGTGCAGCAGCCGTACGAGTTCGG